>JACOSC010000302.1 GCA_016179055.1 Acidobacteriota bacterium | reverse complement strand
GCGGAGTCGTAGGTCAGGTTCATCGGCGTTAGGGCCGGAGGCGCTTCCCTAGAATATTCTCGAATCGCGGCTGGTCGGCATATCTAAAATTAAAAACAAAATCCGTCTTGACGGGCATTTCTTGAGTTTGTTGGATAACAAAGGGTGATTTTCTAAGCAAAGGGATTGACTCGGTTGCTGACAGGCTTTCCCATTCAAAATTCTTGTACGAGTTGTTAATGAATAAGCCTTTCAAGAATCTTTAATCTCTGCCAAGTACAACCCTGATCATTTGATTTCCATAGTCCATCATGATTGGTGCCAACATAAAGAGCATCAGGATCAAAGGGGTCAATACCAAGTGAGTTTAGATTTTCAGCGTAAGGCAATCCCACGCTCAATAGACGCCATGAATCGCCTCCATCCGTTGACTTTGCAATTCCGTAATTCGTCAGCAGGTAAACAGTATTGGCCGTTGAAGGGTCAATGGCTATTTGATAAATCCTAGGGATTAATTCGAACCTTATATCCATTTGCAATAAAGCTGGGTCAGACCGCCTCTTTCCATAAATTGTTTCGATTCTTGAAGGTATAATGCCTTGTTGCCAAGGTTGGTTAAAGTCCTCGCTTTGTCTTACCATTAACCAATTTTGCCCACTATCCATGCTCTTTTTGATCTGGTTTGTTGTAAGAGTTCTTCTTAGCCCATACATTACTGAGGGATCACTTGGACTCGTTGAAAAGAAATCCACCTGATCGGTAAAAAAAGACCATGTATGCCCACCATCATTGGAGAAATATATTCCCTGTCTGAAAGAAGGTTTATCTTTTTCATTTGATGGTTTTACATAGGCGTAAAGGATATGGCTATTGCGCGGGTGTATTTCAATTATTCTGAACTCCGCCCCCATGTTATTAGTTTTTATCTCGAAACTCGTCGTTACCCATGTATAACCGCCGTCATTGGACCTGTCATAGCGACCCCGTGACACAAATTTATAGAGCACGCTTGGGTCCGCAGTCGACCTGTAATGAACCTCAGAGTTTGCGTTACTTTTAAAAATAGTCGTGAATTCGATAAAGCTCTTTACTCGCATCCATCTGTTTCCCCTATCTACCGACTCGAACCATCCAGAATATGGAATTACTTCGCCTGATGGTCCACTAGAGTCATCAGAGAGGTAGACTCTGATCCTTGATGTAGCGTTTGTCTTCACGATGCTCATTATTCTAGCGGTGGGAAATCGCGTGTGTAGCGGGATAGCTTTATACGCTATTTGGGTATCCAAATTAACGCCGCAATTTGTATTCTGCTGGACTTTAACAGTGTGATTAGATTTCGGCTGCGCCTCATTTGTCTTGGCTCGACTGTGAAGCCCAACTGAAGTAACCACGAGGCCTATAAAAAAAAGTAATAACCACACTGATCGGCTTTTCATGAGGCTAAAACTCCCATTAAATAGCATATGGCATCCTCTAGAAGATGGAATCCTTTAAAGTATGTCATCTTATTCACAGGGTTGCACTCTTACAATTATAAGCTCCAAGGACATTTCTTATCTTCCTCATTTACAATTCTTATTGAGCTCTCTCTGGAAAGCTTGTGAAGCCGTCTCATCGCGTCGTACGGTAACCCTTGCGGCTTCTGCTAACTGCTCATCGCCTAAACCGGCAATCTGAAGATGAAATGCCTCATGGATTAAAGTCTGCGCTTGTCCCGTTAAGTCTTGGTTCCAAAACGGATCATTTAACCTGACAGTCTGCGTGTCATAATCGGCCCTAGCATACTCTGTTCTTGTCCTCCCACCACGTAATCGAGTTACGCCAGATTGTTGAGTGTCAACGTAATTAGCATCTTGAACTCTGCGAAGAATGTTATTAACCGCATTCTCGATCTGGTCGTTAATGTACGATTCTTCGGCAGGTGTTCTAGTCCCTGGGGTATCTCGCAGAAAGTTCGAGATCACTTTTGTAATGAAGTTTCCACAGTCCCTATCACTGATAAGATCGATTACCCTCTGCTTAACTTGCCCTCTCCATGCTGTTGTTGTGCGATCTGCAGGAGGCATCCAATCTCCATCATCAGGACTAGGCCACGAAGGAGGATCTCCCGTGATAAAGCCAAACCCTCCACCACCTGAACAGAGCATATCCCAATCCCCGTAGATTATCCTGCCGTCATCATCCGTCCACAAGGACTGCATGCATAATCCATTGGGATCGTTGCGATTAATCGGATCCCCCGCCACATACGAGTATCGATTGAAGGTTTGTGGCTTGGTGGCCGTGCCACGGTAAGGATCAACTGTCAAAAAGCGGCCTAGAGGAGTATTATAATAACGCTGTTGCGCGTAATCGATGCCACTCTCACTATCCCGATAGTAACCAGTAAACTTCTGGTCATTGTTTGCGGTAGGCACGACCTCTTCCCCGAAGGGATAGTAATCGTGCGTCGCCGTGACGTTGGCATTCGCATCGGTCATTTTCCGTCCACCGCCCAGCCGATCTTTGTGATTATACGTCCGCACCCCGTTGGTTACAGTGAGAATGGCGCGGGTCTTCCGGTAGACGTACTCTTTGGCGAGCGTTGGCGCCTGCGTCGTGCCCGCCGGTCGCGTGTATTCGCCGAGCAGCCCGACTCGCGTGTGGAAATAGAAGGTCTCGGTCGTCCCCGCGACTTTCCGGATTCGCAGGCCGCGGCCATCGTAGCCATACGTCCCTTGCACGGTCCCGCCGACTGTCACCGAGGTCATCCGGTTGGCCAGATCGTACCTGTATACGTTCGGCCCAGGCGCCGCCGTCAGGTTGCCATTGTTGTCGTAGCCGTAGCCGGTGGTGGTGATGCGATTCGTGGCGTCGTCGTAGGTCAGGTTCATCGTCGGTCCGGGTCCCGTCGTGCTCTGCGCCGTGCGATTGCCGTAGGGATCGTAGCTGAAGTTCATGGTGGTGGTCGGCGCGCCTACCGGCCCCAGCTTGAACTGGCTCAGCCGTGAAACTGAATCGTAGCTATACTGCTGCGTCTTGGTGGCATCGACGTTATCCGTGGCTTGTTGCAATTGGCCGTTGTTCTTGCCGTTGGCGTCGATGTAACTGTACGTATAGTCCATGATCGTGCTCGCCGGGCTAGGGTTGGTCACCTTGAGATTGGTCAGTTGCCGTCGATTGGCCTCGTAGGTTCGGTTTTCCACCAACCCGTTCCCATAAGTAAACGAATCGAGCGTGCCTCCGACATTATAACTCACCCCGCTGACTACGTCGAAATCCGGTGCGATCCCCGTGCCGGAGACCGCCTCGTAGTAATTATGAATCGTCGTCAGCCGCCCCATCGGGTTGTACGTCATATTCACCGTGCGCCGCGGCGTGGACCCTTGGGGGTTGGGATAAACAATTTGCGTCCGATTCCCCAGTTTGTTGAATTGGTAGAGGGCCGACAGGACAAAGGTGGACGGGCCGCCGGCATCCCAGTGGCTGTAGCTCTCCGAGCTCACGCGTCCCATGCTATTGTCAACAGGCGTGATAAACTGACCCACTAGCAGGCGTGAAGAATTGACCCACCCCGGGGGGAAATTCTGCATCGGAAGGCGCTGGGCTTATGGTCGCTCAGCACAGGTCCTGATGTGGCTTTATTCTTTTGCTGGTCTTCGCCCGCCGGTGGGAAAAACGCCTTTCGTTGTTCCTCCGAGCCAAGGGTGAGCGGTCTCCATCCGGTAGAGTCTTGGTGGCAGTGCTCGGCATGAACTCTGAGAGAAACGGTGGATGAGGCCGCGGCGCCGTCGGGTCGGACGGCCCACGGGGACCCCCGGGTGTGGGTCTCCGTCTTCCCGACCTGGTCGGGATGGCGCCATGGCTCGCCAAGGAAAACGCGGGACCCCCGACAGGGAGCGGAGTTTTGGCTGACGTGTGTCCACGCGACGACCGCCCATCGGCGAAGACCCTCTGTAATAATTCTCATCGTACCGGTTATGATCTCCTTTGCAAAATCGCTAAAGGAGATGGATATGATTGGTCTGGAGGGCTGGATGGACATCAAAGATTTGCGCAATCAGGGTCATTCGATTCGCACGATTGCCGATATCACGGGACACGCGCGTAACACGGTGCGACGCGTACTGCGGCAGCCGCGGGTACCCACCTTTGGGAAACCGGAAAGGATCTCAGGCTTGGATCCCTTCAAACCGTATCTGGAGCGACGTTTTAACGAGTACCGCCTGTCGGCCGTTCGGTTGCTGGCCGAAATTCGCCCCATGGGCTACACCGGCTCCATCGATATCGTGCGCCGGTATCTGCAGACGCTGCGCCCGCATAAGCGAGGGTTGGAGAAGCTCACCGTACGTTTTGAGACCCCGCCCGGGCAGCAGGCGCAAGTGGACTGGGGCTATTGTGGGCGATTCACGGACACACAAGGCCGTATGGTGCCCCTCTATGTTTTCGTCATCGTCTTGAGCTTCTCTCGCTACCTGTATGTCGAGTTTACCACGAGCATGGATACGGCCACGCTCATCGCGTGTCACCGGCAGGCGTTTGCGTTTTTTGGGGGCTGGCCCAAGTCGCTGCTCTTTGACAACATGAAGCAAATCAAAATCGAGGCCGGACAATGGAATCCGCTCTTCCTCGACTTTGCCAACTATTACGGACTGGTCGTCAAGACGCATCGCGTGCGGCGGCCGCGTACGAAAGAAAAGGTGGAGCGGATGGTCTTTTACGTCAAAGATAATTTTCTCAATGGTCGTGTGTTTGCCGATCTGGCGGACCTCAATGCGCAGGCCCGGGGATGGCTCGCCGATACGGCCAATGGGCGACGGCACGCCACGACGGGCGAGCGACCGGTCGATCTCTGTGGGAAAGAAGGACTCACGGCCCTGGCCACCGTGGCGCCGTATCGGCTCGCCGAACAACAGGCACGTAAAGTCGATTGGGAAGGCTTTGTCCATTTTGCGCGCAGTCGCTATTCGGTGCCGCCCGAACACGCCGGTCGTACGGTGATCGTCGAGCCGCGTGAGCAAAAGATTATTATCCGCGCCGGCTCGCTGATTGTGGCCGAGCATACCGCCGCGCCGCGGCCGGGTTCGTGTATGGCGGCGAAAGAGCATCTGGACGCCCTCTGGAAATTATCCCTGGCGCGTCCGGCCCCCACCGGTCCGAGTTGGGCGGTGACGTTTTCCGAGACGGTGGCCACGACGCCGCTAACCCGCTACGAGGAGGGCCTGCCATGAGTATCGCCTATGAAGAAAAAGCCAATACGGCGTTGCAGCAGTTGGGACTGAAAACCGCGCTCGGCCACCTCGATCAAGCCAGTCAGCAAGCCGCCGCCCAAGGGTGGTCGTACATCATTTCCTGGGCTATCTGCTCGACGGGGAGCTCCGCGAGCGCCACCGGCGTACTGTAGAACTGAATCTGCAGTTTGCCCGTTTTCCCTATCTGAAACGACTCGAGCACTTTGACTATGCCGCGCAGCCCGGCCTAGACCGGCGGCTCATCGAAGAGCTGGCCACCGGGCGCTTCCTCTATGAGGGACGTAGTCTGGTGTTCCTGGGTCCGCCCGGCGTCGGCAAGACCCATTTAGGTATTGCTCTGGGCGTGATCACCGCAGAGCTCGGTCATCGGGTCTACTTCACGACGGCTATCGACTTGGCGCGACGGCTGACCAAAGCGATGGCAGAAAATCGACTGCACCGTGAGCTGAAAAATCTTACTCGGCCAAAACTTTTATTGATTGATGAAGTAGGATACTTGGCCCTGGATGCCACCCAAGCCAGTCTTTTGTTTCAAGTGATCTGCCAGCGTTATGAAAAGAAAGGAGCCATTATTCTAACCAGTAACAAGGCGTTTAGTGATTGGGGCGCAGTGTTTGCCGGGGATCCGATTATGGCCTCGGCGGCGCTCGACCGCTTATTGCATCGCTGCACGGTCATCAACATTCGCGGAGAAAGCTATCGACTGAAAGAAAAACGTCAAGCGGCCGCGCACTGGGTTCGATCCGAAGGCGATGGCAAGGAGGGCCAACCATGAGCGAATAGAACTGCCTTTTTGTGCCCGCGGTGGGTCAATTCTTCACGCCTGCTAGTGGGTCAGTTTATCACGCCTGTTGACATTTGGGTTCTTGGATAGTCTAACCGTTATTTCAAAAACGGGAATTCTAATTGTCACTCATCAGACATCACGTACATTCGTTTGCGGCAGGGCTTTGTTTACCTGGTAGCGATCCTGGATTGGTATCCCGACAGAGTCGGGACTACGTGCTCAGTTGGGAGTTGTCCAACAGCTTGGAGGTGGGCTTCTGTCTGGAGGCCCTGGACCGCGCGCTGGCCCGTAGTAAGCCAGAGATCTTTAACAGTGATCAAGGCGCGCAATTCACGAGCCGGCCATTCACCGGTCGGCTGGCGGCGGCGGGTGTACGCATTTCAATGGATGATCGGGGCCGGGTCTTCGATAACATTTTCATCGAAAGACTGTGGCGGTCGGTAAAGTACGAAGACATTTATTTGAAAGAGTACGACAGTGTGCCGGCCCTGGTGGACGGTCTGGATCGGTATTTCCGGT
>JACOSC010000301.1 GCA_016179055.1 Acidobacteriota bacterium | reverse complement strand
GTCAATTCCTATGCCACAGTCGTTGTCTTCCTTGCTTGTTCATTTGATCTTCAGCACGAAGCGACGCGAACCACTCATCACGGCCGAAATCGAATCGGAACTACACAAATATATGGCGACGGTTTTCAGCTCGTTAAAATCGCCTGCGTTGCTGATCGGAGGAACCGAGGACCACATTCACACTCTCTTCTCTCTTTCTCGAAGCCAGGCCGTAGCGGATCTGGTAAAGGCGGTGAAGACCTCGTCCTCGAAGTGGATCAAGACCAAAGATGGTAGACTTGGGAGGTTTGAATGGCAGACAGGCTACGGCGCTTTTTCGATCGGGCAATCCGGCGTGGCGGCACTCAAGCGCTACATAGCCAATCAGAAGGAACAGCATCGGCGGCATTCATTTCAGGATGAGCTCCGGCTATTGTGTCGGAAATACGGGGTCGGGTTGGATGAGCGTTATGTCTGGGATTAGGTCGGTAGTTTCGCCGAAGGGTATGCCGCCCCTTCAGGGCTCATAGCGTCGACCAGGTTACATGCCAGGGGCTACGCTTCGCTAAGCCCCTGGCTATTTTAGAAAGCTCCTACGGAGCTTCCGGAGGATGGGCGGATCGTTTCCGATAAACAAGTCGCCCCTAACGGGTCTTACATCGTACCGAGGTCACACCCGCTTATGTTCCTCGAAATTCTTCGACAATCTTGGGAAGCGCTCAATCGACACCGCCTGCGCAGCTTTCTCACTATGTTAGGCATTGTTTGGGGCATTGTCGCCGTCGCCATCCTCATTGCGTATGGCCACAGTTTTCGCGTCATACTTGTGCGCAGCTTCGAGGCGTTTGGCCGTAGCGCGGTGGTTTGTTGGCCGGGCCAAACCAGCGAGCAGGCCGGAGGTGAGCGAGCCGGCCGGCGCGTACGCTTCGAGAAAGAAGATTTGGAAATAGTCCGCCAGGAGGCCGGCTTGGTAAAGCAGATCTCGTTGGAAACGGTGCGCTGGCTCGCCATTGCCTATGGGGATCGCGTAGCCAACACGGCCATACGCGGCGTTTATCCCGAATATGGCGAGATACGGAACCAAGTGGCCAATCATGGCCGCTGGATTACTCCTGAGGATTTCATGGAACGCCGGCGCGTGGTCATTCTCGGCGGCCGCCTGCGCGAAAAACTTTTCGGCGGCCGGCCCGCCGTTGACGAAACGGTGCAGATCGGCGGTGTACGCTTTATGGTTATCGGCACGATGGCGCGCAAGCTTAACATGAGCTCCTATTTCACGTCGGACGATGAATCCGCCTTCATACCTTACACAGCGGCGGGGGATCTTTGGAATAGCCGTTACGCCAATGTTCTAGTTTTTGCTCCGATCGCCCCCACCTTCGAGAAAAAAGCCACTGAGCAGGTACGAGCCGCCATCGCCAAACGGCAACGCTTCTCACCTACCGATAAGCGCGCCATCACGGCTTATGGACGTGAAGAGTTTCGCCCGATTATCGACAGCATCACTATTGGCTTGCAGGCGCTGCTGGTTTTCATCGGTGCGCTGACGCTGGGAATCGGCGGAGTAGGCGTCATGAATATTATGCTGGTTTCGGTCGACGAGCGCATACGAGAGATCGGCTTACGCCGAGCCCTGGGCGCGCGCCGCCGCCATATTCGCCGGCAGTTTCTCTCCGAGGCCCTGGTTTTGACGTTGATGGGCGGCATTATTGGAATCTTGGCGGCTTACCTGGTCGCCGGCGGAATTGGTAGACTGCCTTTGCTGGGGCCGATCCTCGCAGACACAACCGGAGACGGTGACATTCATCTACGCCTATCGGCCGTCACCATAGCCATTTCCACAGGCATTTTGATATTGGTCGGAATGATCAGCGGCTTCGTACCCGCGTTGCGGGCGGCGCGCCTTGATCCTGTGGAGGCGCTGCGCTACGAATGACCCACCGTATCCAGTATGAATTAAGAAAATGTATCGGTGGCTCGACGCCTGGCTGCACCGTTCTGGTGTGATTTCCGTATGATGTATTCGACCAGATGGAAGTTAACATCCGATCAGGATAAGTATCAGCCCCGTAGGGGCGGCATGTTTATAGCCAAGTGTACCCAGAAGGTGGCCTCAAGCTCCGTAGGAGCGACATGTGGTCGGTCGTTATGGTTAACATGTCGCCCCCACGGGGCTTGGGTCTCAAAGCTAGCCGCCCCTGCTATAAACATGTCGCTCCTACGGAGCTGGCATCGTACAGAAATTACGCCACTCCGCGCTTATTTCCCAAAATTCAATCGCCACATGCTGCGGCCGTGTGTGGAGGCCACTAAAGTTCCCGTCCCCGGGCTATAGACCAGGTCTTCGACGCGTACGTTGGGCAGGCCTGCGCCGAAGCGTTCCCAAGTCATTCCATCATCCAAAGAGCGAAAGACGCCAATATCGGTTCCAATGAAGAGCGTAGGCGCGTTGCCCGCAAAGTTGAAGAGCAATAGCGCCGTTGCCGGAACGTTTGGGAGGTTGCCGCTGATATCCGTCCAACTCAGTCCGGCATCCGTGGTACGGAAGACGTGACTCGGCCCGAAGCCGCCGATGGTCGCGTAAACCGTGAGGCTATCCAATGGGCTGACCCGAATTTGAGTCACCGAGCGATTGGGCAAACCTTGACTCATGTTATCCCATGAGCGACCGGTATCCGTGGTTCGCCAAATGCGGCCGGTGGCGCCGGCGTAATACGTCGTATCTGAGTTCAACGGTGCGAAGGCGAGGCTTCTGAACGCGGTGGAAGAAAGGGCCTCGCCATTTAATTCCCACTGTGCCGCGCCATTTTCTGTGCGCCAAATGCTGCGAGTGGCGGCAATCAACACATTAGAGTTGTTAGGGTCGATAATGTAAGGCGCAATGAAAGCCGCACCCTGTCGATTGAGGCCCGTCGTAGCCGTTTGGAAAGTCCGCCCATCATTGCTGGTCTTACGAATCGATAGGTTTTGCGCCGCACAATACCAGTTATTGTCCGGATCGCCGTCCGGTCCTTCGATGGCTTGAAACATACCATCCCCCGAACAGGTTCGTATCCATGAAGACGAGTCCCCCCGATAGCGCGTGGACCCATTATCTTGGGAGCCGGCCAATATGGTGTTGCGGTTTGAGGGGTGCAGCGCCACGCCGGCATAAAATTGTGTAATAGCCAAATTGCCATTGAGATTAGATGTAGTGTCGTCAGTGTTAATGCGGAAGAGGCCGCCGTCGGAGCCAATGTATAGATTGTCGTCCTTATCGAAGGCCAGGGCGTGGTGATCGGTATGAACACGCGTCGTGGTGGACCAGGTTTTTCCGCCATCCGTAGATCGGAAGAGCTGTACAGCCCCGTGGTAAACGATATCAGGATTCTCGGGATGAACGGACAGGACATTGTTAAAGCTTCCTTGGTTGCACCCCGAGCGGCAGTCGTCCAGCCGCAGCCAACTCTTCCCGCCGTCGGTGGACTTCAGCCGATACATTTGCGGTTGCGCGGTTGTGCTACGATGAATGCCGGCATAAATGATTTGTGGGTTGGACGGCGCCAGCGCCAGGTTAATGCGACCGGTCTGTGCGAGTTCCGGATCAAGATCCAGCAATGCCCAGGTTTCCCCACGATCGGTGGATTTATAGATGCCCTTATTGTTAGGGAGTGTCCCAAGGCCAAGACCGGCATAAAGCGTGTTGGAATCACCAGGGTCCATGACCAGGTCATTCACGGCGGATAGGCCGCGGTCGCTAAGCTTAAGGGACCAACTCTCCCCGCCGTCCGTGGACTTAAAGAGACCCCAATTGCTGGCCACGTATACCGTGGATGGTGTTTCATGATCGATGACCACACGTGAGATCCTGGCGCCGCCGCCATTCGGATTCACGAAAACATCCTCGCCCATATGCCGCCAAGTTGTCCCGCCATCGGTTGACTTCAGCACGCCCAGTCCATCGTAGGCATCCTGCACGAAGTTTTGTTCCCCAGTGCCCGCGTAAATGATTTCGGGATTTTGCGGATCAATGGCGACGGAACCCATCGCCAGCGAGGGTTGATCGTCCGTGCGCGGCGTCCAGGATTTTCCGCCATCGGTCGTTTTCCAGACCCCGCCGAGCGCCGTGCCCAGGTAGATGGTATTGGGGTCGTTCGGGTGCACCGCCACCGAGTTTATGCGACCGCTCAAGCGAGTGGTGAGCCCGCTGAACAGGGGTGCCGGTCCTATCGGCTCCCAGAAAGCTTCGATGTCATTATTCGGCACATTTTGACCCTCTTTCCAAGCCTTGAGCAAGCTGCCTTGCACTCCCCTTTCTGTTACTCGCTCCTCATAGAGCCATTCAAAGTATTGGCGAAGCGCATCCTCCTCTTCGTCCGCGGCGACCATTTCATCATCAGCGATCAGATACGAGGATCCAAGACATAAAGCCGTCAGGAATAGACCGCCTGCCAGCCCTAAGGCCCATACAGCCCATAGGCGGCGAATCCAGAAATCTCGGTAAGCTCCTTGACGGCATTGGCGTTCAAAACTCATAACCCTATCTCCCTGTTACGATTTTATTAGTGCGTGCGGGGTCGACGGCGGAAAGAGCGCTATCAAGCCACAATTATTACGCAGGTATCTTTAAAAAGCGTGCAGGCCCGATGATCAAGTAGCCGTAAAGCGCTATTCTATCATAGGACTGCGCGCCAATTATAGAGAAATTTTGCGCCCGAGGTAATGCTTTAGATTCTACCATCTGTACTCTACGCATAAATAGTGCAACATTTTAAAATTTCGTAACTATTCAGCCACGCCTTCGACCAAGCCGGAGGGTTTCCGCGCGATTCCTGATTTCAAATTTCGTAATTGTTCAACCACCCACGCCTTAGGCTACCCAGCCGATACGGAACCACCGCCATGGGCTGAGCAGTTACAAAATTTAAAATATTTTTGGCTAAGATTTTGGCGACTATACCAAGACAAACGTAATTGTCCCTTATCTGCCTCGAAAGGACCGCCTTTTCGGAGCGTAGTCTCGGACAATGTGTAAAGTACTTAGTCATCATGTAACTGTTCACGGGGGTCAGGGATCAGGGGCCAAGGGCCCGGTGGTACCGATGGCTGTTAGGAATTATCGCGATTTAGAGTTTGGGCAGCGGGGCGGATGCTTAACGGAATGTGGAAGTCTTTGGAAAAGAAATCCGAGCGACATCGCTCGATCCCAGACCCCTGACTCCCCTGAACAGTTACGTCGTCATTAACGACTCACTCCTCGCCACGATGGGGGGTTAGTCTCGAGGGGATCGGTCAATACTGAAAACCTTGCGTCACCCTCAATTTGGCCGCTCCTCTGAGGCGGTAGGGCAAATTCTGTAATTTAATATCCAAAGCGCAAAATGTTCGCAAAAACGAGGAGACCTCACTTAGTATATAATTAGAAGCAGCGACAAAGGCCCTGCGACGGTCGCCACTTACGCGGCGCCCGCGGGACCTTGCGCGGAGCTCTGGAAAGAGGTCTCTGAACATGAACAAGACATTACCCACACTGATTGTCGCTCTTGGCCTGGCGAGCCAGGCGCACCCACAACCGAGGGACGCGCGCGTGGCGTATTATCACACGGACCACCTGGGGTCAGTTCGTATGGTCACCGACACCCAAGGCAACGTGTTGCATACAGCCGACTATTTGCCTTTTGGCGAAGTACTGGGCTCCCAATCTGTCGGCGGCCCCCAGTTCACTGGAAAACTTCAGGATCCTGAAACTGCTTGGCACTATTTTGGCGCACGGTACTTTTCTTCCCCGCAGGCCAGATTCCTGTCGCCGGATAAGGTGAATCCCATACTGGGCGCGGGTAATCGGACTGAGGCCGACCTCTATCTGAGTAACCCTCAGCATTGGAATCGCTATCCCTATTCGCTGAACAGCCCACTCAAATATGTAGACCCTGATGGAAATTATGCGATACTAGCCCAGTGGCTTCAGCGCATCGCCGCTCACCCGCTTACGCAGCGTGGGCTGAGCTATCTCTCCGCGCAGAGTTCTCGCCTTTATGACTACGGCCGCGGTTTGGCGGCAGCAGGTACGAGCTACTTGCTTACACCGAGCGGCCAGCAAACCGCCGTTGAAGTAGGCACCGCCGTTATCGAAGGCATTAGTGGTGTCAACATGCCATACGGCTTTGGGAGCTACGGCCAGTTCCAAAGCTTCTCGAGGACGGCATACCATGCCTTAGGTGAAGCCGGTCACGATGCCAGCCTGGTTTTCCGCGGAAGCTCGGTGACGGGATTCGCCATGAATCCTGCAAAAGTGGGGAAGGCGTTTGGCGCCGCCAGCGATTTTGATCTTGCCCTCGTCGGAAAGGACCTTTTCGGGAAAGCGGTGGAGGCGGGGGCAATAAGGTACAGCAAAACGAGAACTGATATCCTGAACCCTTTTATCCTGAACAAACTAGGCCTCCGTGAGCTTGCCGAACAACTCCAAAAGCAGGCAGGACGTAAAGTCTCCTTTGTCGTTTACGAATCGGAGGAGGCCCTAAAACGGCGCGGTCCTTATATGGCCGCGCCCAGGTGATATTACCATGAAGCGATGCGAACTGTACGGATTTGCTGAGTCTGACCTGTCTGTCCTAGCACAGAGGCTTGAACACGCGCTCCAGGTTACGTTCCAGGAGCGGGACAGTCTCTACCGAGGCATTTACTACCTCTGGGAAGAGGACGAACGCGGGCTGCGGTTGCAGCAAAATCTGGACGCTGAGGAAGGAGTTCCAATGGAACCCGACTATCCTCACCTGAAGAGTTTGCTGTGGCTTTCGGCGGACCAACAATTTGAAATCCTCAAATCCAAATTAATAGCTACCGGACTAGGTCCCGTTCTGATCAACGCGAATGACTCAATGTAAGTCGTTGCTCCCGGTGGGACCCCACGGCCACTTCAGCAGACAAAAGCGCAAGGCTTTCGCTGCTTACCCGGACCATGCGGCATTCAGACAGTACCGCAGATTGTGGGCACAAGGGCGATACCAACGCCTACCGCTTTGCCTTTCAATTCGATGCCCAGCCGAGCGGTTTGTTGGCAGGTTGGGCGCCTGTGCCGCTACTTCAAAAACGAAACGTGAGGCCGGCGCTAACCTCAAGGGTGTGGCGAATTCCTCGCTCATTGAAAGCCACAACCATATTGTCTCGAATATCCACGCGTAGCCCTGCCCGCTTGTTGAAATAGTATTTCCCACCGCCTCCATAATTAATCGCAAAGAACGGATAAGGGAATCCAATGCCGACGCCCGCCGTTAAGAAGGGCATCAATTTGCCTTCGCGCCATGTAGCTTCAGTCAAGTTGGCCACCAGATTACCTTGAAATAACCCGACTGCCGCTGGAGAAACGAGGCTAGCCAACGAAGCTTCCAGTCCGAAGTATTCATTAATGGGACCTCCGCCGCGTGCGTTAACGATGATCCCAGTCCGATAGCCAAGCCCAACAACGGGACCCGCCCCGAAACTCAGCTCACCGCGAGGGCGCCCGTCCGCGTTAGTGGTGGTGGGCTCGCCCTCGGAGCCCAGTATATTAACCGCCAAGACAAGAGTCCCCAAGGCCAACGCCATTAGCCTTATTCCTCGGTCTCTGCCGAAAAGTTCACCGATCATAGAAACCTCCGTAGTCCATCTCCCACTCATGGGATGGTTCATTAAGAAAACATTGCATTCAGCGAGCCGCGCTCATCGTTGAGCGAGCCCGAGTGAAATCAGGTCTGAGAACGTTTCTGCAAACCGGCCGGCCTTTGGCATGACCAATTCCAAATCGAATTGAGCAGAGATAATAAGTACAACAGATCAATTGTGGCTAAGCAAATCCTTCGCCTTCTAGCGCTTGTAGGAAGATGCATGAATCGGCGTCGATGGAAAGTGAGGCCGGCCAGTGTTGTGGACGCGCACGGGGTCCGCGGCAGGCGCGCGTTGATTTCGTCAATCATATAAAGATTGTAACTGCTCAGTTGTTTTGGTCCCGTAGGGACCACTGACTTTAGGCAGGTCCTTTAGGGCCTGCGGGCAAGGACCGGCGGAACGCCCCGTCCCGACACGTCGGGACGGTTGAATCCCGACCGTGTGCGTTTCAACCGTCGCTACGCGACGGGCGGTGCGCTGGGGACCGGCTATACCGGCCTTGAAAGGCCGGCCTAGTGCGCCTAAGAGTAGGCATGGCCAGAGAGGTGCAAGTCCTCTCCAGGTAAACGCTCTCCGGCCTGTAACCAAATGTAACTGCATCCACCGCGAGGTGGG
>JACOSC010000277.1 GCA_016179055.1 Acidobacteriota bacterium | reverse complement strand
AATAAAGGATTAAATCAGGCCCTCACCAAAAAGCTGAAAAGAGGCTGGAAGGGTATTCGTTAAAGGGGGAAAGTAACATTAGCAGGTCTGTCGCTCTTCACGTATTTAATCCCTGTGGCACACGGCGAAAATCACTGACAAACTAATATACTCCACTTTTTCATTTTCATTATGAACCTCTTCATCATAAAGTATACCTCTCATCCTATGTGTGGCTTATCTCACAACAAAAATTAGACTAGCGTGGTATTTGGCTGCTTTCGCAATTATATTTGGTGGGTATAAACATCCCATCTTCACGTTCACGTTTCAGATGGCCTTTAAATTCTAACCTTCTAATCAGATCCTTCTCTCCATGTTTTCGATAAATGCCCGAAAGCTGTTTTTGATAATTAAGTATTCCCTCCTTTAGGTTCGAAGCTGCCATGGGATTGGCATAAATATGTACGAGTTTATCAAGCTTAGACATTTGTACAAGTCTTCGATCGGTATTAAGTACTATGGCATTTTCGTCAAGAGCAGCTATCAGTCGAATAAGCTCTTCGATGCCTCGTTTGTGATACTGGCTTAGAAATCCTCGCCTTATCGATGAAATAGCAAAGTATCGATTTAGTACCATTGCCAGTCTTTCAAATGATTCAATATCGGCCTCAAATGTTCTCTTTTCGTCACTCACCGCAAAAGTAATCTTAACCGACACGGATTCGTAGCGTTCATTTATTTTCTCGGGACTGGCTAAACCGGAAGTTTCATTTTCAAATTTACGGGTCTGATCGTCACCCGGCTTCAACAGCTCTGATCGGTCGTCCATCCATATATAATCTACGTCGGTGTAGATCGAGTAGTCGCCCTTATTCGTCCGCGCAGACCAAGCCAAGCCATACGCAACAATAGTTTCAGGGCTGGTATTTTCTACGGCGACAGAAAATTTCCGAATCGCTTGGGCATCCTCCGTCAGCAGTACTTGCGCCGATTTTATTTGTAGGGGCGAGCATGGGTCATTGATGATAGCCGCGGGGATCTCTTCTGATGGTTCCGCCACGGCAACCTTCGTAAAAATGAGCATGAGTAAACCGAAGAATATTGCTTTCTTCATTTTCTCCTCCTTACCCTACATAAGCCTCTCGATTAAAATTCAGGCTCAAAATCAGAGAATAAAAAAGATTTGGTTACACCTTCATTCATTGTCAGTGGCCTTTAGAACGTCATCAGCAACGGTGTACAGTACTATCGCTTGATCAATTATCATTTCCTCCAGTGGCTACATACATTGTACTCCCGCCGGAGGAGATCTGCCCTAAATTCGGTCTCATACCAAATAACTCTCAACCCGAGTTTTTTAATACTATCATAATTTCCGACCGATTTGACAACAAATTACTGTTTTAGGGTATGCTCGTTAAAAGGGGACGCGTGAGCAGTCAGTATAGTAATTGCACCCGCAACACCGCGTTTGATCGACAGCTCGACCTTGTACCCTGCAAAAAACATAAATTTCTTCTCTATCCCCAACATTGATCGCGGCAGCACGACATCTTGTGCCAGGATCTGGCACACAGCTTATTACTTCATTGGTGTAAGAATGTCCATAAATTCCCAAATCTTTGTAACACGTCCCAGAGGCCCGGCAATAACCCGAGGATACGGTGATCTCAAGGTTTGTCCACTCTGCACTAAGACATAATATAGGCCCACCCCCTCCTCCACCATTCTCCGGCGGGCACACAGGTTCCGGACCACAAAGATCAGGATATAGCGCACACCACCAGGCCTCATCTGGCGTTCTACCAATGCAATAGCCCTTTGGATCTACTGCATTTATTGGGTTACCGAGCACATAGGCAAAACCATTAAGCTGTTGCGGAAACTTTAAAAATGCTTGAAAGTCGCTGCCGGGGAAACCTTTGGGCTGGTGTTGTTTTGGAAGCTGTGCTGACCCTACGTTGAACTTGTCAAAACTGATAAAACGACCGAGGCTCGACTTGTAATACCTTGATACCGCATAATCCAAGCCCGTTTCTGCATCCCGATAGAGATTCGTATACTTTTTCTCATCGTTGGCAGTAGCAGTAATCTCTTCTCCATACGGCCAATAGTCCTTGCTGCTGATCACGTTGCCATTGATATCCGTGACTTTCCGTGGAGTTCTCGAACTGTCCTGATGATACCAATACATCGTTCCATTTCCGTTATATTGAATTCTGGCTCCGGCGGCGTGTAGATAATTCTTCTGCCAAGCGCCATTGCTGTATTCTCCGATGCCCAGCACATAGAGTGTGGCGGCTCCCCCCACAGCTTTCTTCACCCGATCTCCAGCGCCATCATACCAGTACGTAGCGATCGTGCCGTTATCGACCTTTATCAGCCGGTTTTCGGCATCGTACTGATATGTGCGCTGTGGGTCTGCCGTTAAATTTCCCGCATTATCGTAAGTGTATCCCGCGGCATTAATTCGATTAGTCGCGGGATCAATGCTTAAACTTAGGCTTGGAGGTATAAGGGCTCCGATTCCGGCTCCCGTCTGACTTAGACGATTGCCAAACCGATCATAGCTCCATGAAAGTGTCCAGTTTCCCAAGGGGTGCTGTGCCGTGCTTACTCTTCTAAGCGCATCAAACGTGTAGTTCGCACTTTGGGTAGTATCGAGGTTATTGGTGATCGCGGCGCTCGTAGAATTATTACTAACTCCTTCGTTATAATTGTAGCTGATATCCAGAAGCGAGCCCAGATTCGGCGGTACGCCAACCTGCATCCGGGTGCCTTGCAGCCGACTATTATAAGTGTTGGTCCGAGAAAGCTGCCCCGCGCCACTTCCAAAGTTGACCGTCTGTATGGCTCCGCCCGCGGTGTAGCCAGTAACTTGAATCAGCGACGCGGGATGATTGGCATCGCTGATGCTGCTGGTAATGGCGGTAAGGCGATTAGCTGCATTAAAAGTTTCGGCCAAGAACATCCCGTTCGGATGGGTGATCGAAACCGAATCTCCGATGAAGTTAAAGTTTCGGGCTAAGGCCAGATTGCCCCCGACCATCGCCACATCATCGAAGTAAACTGTGCCTGATCCGGACAGGTAATTCAGCTTAATACGCATCGCCTGCGTGGCATTGGCCGTATAATTTACCGAGATCTGCTGCCAGGTTTGGCCCGGTGTGCTCGCGGCAGTCGATTGCGAATTGGCTCCGGTGGTGTCATCGGCAATGATCTGTACTTGCGCCGTGGTTCCGCTATCGGCGCGCACCCAGGCGCTCACGGCCCAGACTTGCCCGGTGGTTAACCCGGATACGTTCTGATACACCGCGCCGCTGGTCGCTCCGGTGACTGACAGGCTATTGTTCCCGCCGTGGGCTTGCGTGGAAACAACTGAAGCTTGCACTCCGGTCTGAACCGTCCAGGCATCGGTCGTGCCGGTTTCGAATCCCGGATTACGAAACACGGCGGTAAAAGTCACTCCATCGATGGTCTTCGCTTCGCTAATCGGTCTCCCCACGGAATCATAGTTGAAGGTGCTCGTGGCGATGCCGCTGCTCAGGCTGGTCAGTCGTCCTTTCCCGTTGGTCGCTTGGGCACTATCATAGCTATAAATGACGGAGGAGGTGACGCCGCCATCGCCGGAGTACGTTTTGCCAGTGATACGGTTCAGCGCATCGTAGGTCACATTCGTGGTGATATTTCTCGGGTCGGTCTTCAAGGTCAGATTCCCGTTGTTGTCGTACTGGTAAGTCGTGGTCAGATTATTCCACTCAGGTTGCGCCTCACTGGTCAACCGACCCAAGCTGTCGTAATTATAGGTTCAGGTCTGCCCGCCTTGCGTAACGCTGGTCAGTTTGTTCAAGATATTGTACTGATAGCTCGTGCTCAACGTGTAATTGCCGCTCGCATCCGGTTCCCAGGCGATGACCAGTCTTCCGAACGCGTCATATCCGTGCTTTTTCTTTTTTCCTGCCGGGTCTATCGTTTCTTTAGTCTCCACCAGGTTGGTCATATCCACACTATAAGTATAGGTAAGCTTATTTTGCGTGGGATTTCCGGGATTCCAATCCGTGGGCCGAACCTCGCTGACTCGGCACATCGTATCGGACAAAGTGGTGGTAGTATAAACGGTATCGCCAGCCCGATATGGGTTGCTTCGGCTGGCGGCGCTTCCACCGCAGCCACAGGACGTATTATCATAGGTAGTATCGACCAACACATTGCCTTGTGGATCATTCAAGACGGTCTGCCGAACGCGCTTCATCCCGTCAAAATAACGAGTTTCCATTTTGTTCTTCGAATTGTCTATCTTAGTCGTGGTCGTGGTCGAAGGATATTGGCCAAGACCGGGGTTCGCAACGATATCATTATAGCTGTAAGTGGTTTGTCCGCCGTCGGGATGATTGGTCGCCGTTTCTTGATTCATGATGTCATTGTAGTTGTGACTGGTCACATTATTGTTCGGATCCGCCGTAGAGGCTACCAGTCCCGTATTGAAATTGTAAACCGAGGAGGTGATTTGATTGAGCGCATCGGTGGTGCTGGTAAAATACGCAAACGTGTTCCGGTTAATGCCGTCGCTGTAGCTGTCGGTATAGCTATACGTCGTTAAATTGCTCTTGGGATCGGTCGTTTGCCGCCGGTTGCCCAAAATATCGTAAGTAGTCGCCGTCGTGAGCCAGCTTCCGGGCGCCGGCGTGCTCAAGAGATTGCTGACGGAGGTCTGATTCCCTCGGGTAGTATAGGTCGCTCCAAAGTTAGTATCATCATGGGCGGTCGCGCCGGTTGCATTGGTCAGGGCGGATTCATCATACCCATAGTTAGTTTGGGATTGTAAGATCCCCCCAGCATTATAGATAATTTGAGTAGAGTTCCTATTTAGAATATGAGCATGATTTAAATCATAACCGGTACTATTTAGATACGTATCATCGGTTCTCCGAAGCAGACTACCCGGAGTGGCGTTGCCAAAGGCATACTCCCTTTTTTCAATCACGTTTCCGTTAATGTGCTGGATGTTCGGTGTACAGGTCGTCGTCAGATACCCTTGCTGGTCATAATCGGATTCCACTTTCGATTGAATAAAGGTGGTATTATTTTGATAAACACTGGTGGTCCGCCGGGTGATGCGCGGGTTATGCCGCGTCGCAGGATTTGTACAGGAAGGCTGCGGCGTCCCGTCATCCCCTGGCTCGAAGGTCCACGTCTGAGCGATGTCTTTTATGTAATTCCCGCCCACCGAATAGCGAACGAGAGTGTCAAGAACTCCGGTAAAGGTATGCGTTTCAACGCCACTATCCGGATTGTTGATTTGCGTCGAGGTAATATTACCGTTGCCATCGGCGGTGTAGCTTAAAATCCAGGTCTGTTCGCCTTGACCATCCTGGGCGTTGCGGTACTTCGCCGTGACGTACTTGTCTATCTGATCCGGCGCCGAGGTCGGCCGGACATAATTGTAGGCATAGCGCGTATAAGCCCCTTCCGGGTAGGTTATCTTTGTTAGTTTCAAGGTGGACGTGTACACGTTATGCGCCGGCCCGGCCCCCGCACAGCCGCTCACTGCGGTGTTATCTTCTAACACGCCTTGGTCATATGTGAAGGAATAAGACAAATTATTCGGCAGCGTGATGCTTTGCAGCACCGTCACATCCTGGTGCATGCCGGTGACGCCGGCGCCGCAGTCCGATAAGTACGTATTGACATGGAGCGTCGTATAGCCGAACACATACGTCTGCGTCTGGCCATTAGCCGCCATCAGCGTGATTTGGGAAAGATTACCATTGACGTCATAGGTGAGATTGGTCGAGCGATTGAGATTATCCACGAGGCTGGTGGTTTGACCAGAATTATTGATGTTGTAAGTGATGTAATTGCCGTTCGTGTCGATAGCCTTGATGGCCGACGCATTGCTGAAATCGATGCGCTGGCCGTTTTTCATATAGAGCACACCGTTGGTGACCGTACTTCCTCCACGGAACTGCGCATGCGCGCCATTGACGCTGCGATACGGGCCGGGATCGAAGTAATTCGTCAAGGCGGTGCCGGCGCATGTTTCAAAAACGCGCGCATCGGTATCCGTCCGGTGCATCTCATTCAGGCTGCCGTCCGACCCGACCCACGTGACGATGGGGGTAGCATAAATGCCATAGGTGTTGGGCGGTGTGCAACGCGGATCATTGGCATATACCCAAACATTGCTTGTGTAGCTCACATAAGGCTGATTACTGATCCGCCAGCGTCCTTCGTGGGGACCTACAGTATTGAATTGGTATTGCCAGCTATTGTTGCCAGTTTGGACCTTCACGATCTGCTTGCTGTTATAGGTCGCCGAGATCACCACATCCTGACCGTTACGGCCTTGGCGTGAAATTAGGGGAATGGATGCTAAGACATTGCCATTGTACAGATTGATAGATTCCGGAAGACTCACCAAGTAACTCCCATAGGGTTCTTGCCCTATGGAAAGTGTGGGTAGTATATTCGGCCCTTGCGCGATCGACGGCGCGGCGGTCAGAAGTAATAGACTGATAAGACCCAATCCGACAAAACGGTTTCGCATGGTAACCCCCTTCTTATGATTTCAATCTCTACGAGCCACTAAAAAACCTAACGCGCGTTTATGGGTGTGCAAAGTCCTGCGGATTAACGCTCTGATTAAAGCTGATGGTTTGCACTTGCATTTGCCAGACCATCCGATCATTGATCCCGTAGGTTATGGTCATGGGTACGGCAATCCCCGAAATGCTCGTGTAATTATCAAAATGGAAACTGACACGGTTGTAGTCACTGCCGTATGTGTAGTCGATCTGGCTTACCAGATGGCTGGCCGCGTCGATATAGACGTAAACGAATTCTTGGGTCCCGCGATGGTTACTCGATCCCCAAGGTACCGTCCAGTACGATTTCCGGAGCCCATACACGGAGCGCCCGAGCAAGGCCGCGGTGGCGACATAGGGGAAATCCTGGGTCGATAGGCTGGGCACCAATCCCAGCGATGGATTAAAAAAACCGTTCTGAAACGCCGGCGGCTGGCCGGCATATTCTTGCACGGACCCGCCTCGGGTTTCCCAAAGCAGAGCGCCATTGCGTACCAGCGCGAGCGGTCCTCGGGCATCCGAGTAGTCCAGTCGTGTGGCTTGGCCAAAACTCCGCAGCGTCGCCGGGCGCGGAACGCTGGGCGTCGCGCGGTAATCCGTGAACAGAACGGTGGCATTAGAATTGTTAATCTGCGACAGCGCGGCGCCGCCATGCGCCGAAATGGTCTGGTTAATGATTTGCTGCGCATCCGGTGGCCCTTGCGGTGGGACAGAGAAAAGGAAAGTGACCACCAGGACTAAGAGGCTAGTCATAGTTTCCCCCTTTACTACGATAAAATAGTGAGGCCGTGCTTAATGGTCCCCTTCCGGTTCAACCGGAGCTCTCGCCATTATCCGGACAACTTGATCGGTCACTTTTGCGATTCTAAACCTGTTAGGACTTGAAGTCAACAAGTATAAGCTCTCCGAACCTGCTAATTAGCTCTCCGAAGATGCTATTTAATCTCCTGACCTACTACTCTTTCGCAACCCATGCGGGGCCGCATTGCCTAGGGATATCGCGACGGAATTTTTCCAAAGTGCTGTTTAAAAGCACGGGCGAGATTACGCGAATGCACAAATCCAATCCGATCAGCAATCTGCTTGATAGGGAGGCGGCCGTCTATCAGCATATCCGCAGCCTTCCGCATGCGGAACTGGTGGACATAGCCTTTATAAGATTGTCCCACCTCTTGGTGGAATAAATGTGAAAACCGAGAGGGACTCAGATGAACCGCGCAGGCTAGCCGGATCATCGACAAGCGGTTGTCATAATCCCGTCCTATGATTTCCAGCGCCAACTGAATTTGTCGATTCACGACCCCTTACCTCCATCTACCCCTACGGAAAACCACTGCGAGGGTGGTTGGCTCCGGCACGGCCCCTGTCCGCCGAACACGTAGGGTGCGCATGGTCCTGCGGGCTCCGCGCATCGGCATCCTCAGCAGTGGACGGAAGGAATCAAGAATACCCCGAGCCTACGGCGGACGAGCAAGTGCGGCTCTATTAAAGAGACACCGACTTCCCGTCTAAACGGATGACGGAAATGAGACCCGCTGAGCTTCATCTCGCGCGCCAATCCGGAGAGACACCAAGATTGACCATAGGACTTATTGAGTAGACGCAGAAAGCGTTGAATACGGGGATCCATGCCACCCTCTCCACAGAACGAGTCGCGCAGGCACCGACGACTCAGCCGGCAGGCGAATGGTTCGTCCCCCTTTTCAGAATCGCATCGCCGGGCGTACCGCAGGCCCGCCCAAGGCCATCGCTCCTGAAGCACGATGAAAAGATGCGATGACTGAGTGGACTCCACCGCTGCCGCCGTCTTGAATGACCCTACACCCGTCCGGAAGCGATTCTTGCCACTTCTACTACTAATAGACGACAAATCTCGTCGATCATGTACCCAATTTAAAAATTTTCTAATGTTATTGTCGGCCCATTCTCGCCGGGGGGTTTGAAGCATTCTGAAACGATCCGCCTTGTTTCGACGGAGGTTGATCCGGTCGGCCCTGTGCTGCACGTCTACCCTCTGGACGGACCGGCCGGAAAGTGGCTCTATCGTTGAAGCGATCCCACCTCCTGCAGACCGAGAGGTCGCCTACTAAGAGAGGCAAGAGGTCTGGTGGAGTCTGTTGTTATGGATCATCTATCGTGCGGGCGGGCGCGGCATGAAGCTCACTACAGCTCCTTTGGTGGACTGTACGCCTTTATGGGCGCGCGCCGACAGGCTACGCTTCTGGATCTAGTAGGACTCGCGGAATCTCCACAAGCTTGGCGCGCAAATATTCGCCAAGACTTTTCGCCTGCGGGTCGGTACGGGTCGAGGCGGAAACGCCGTCGCCGAGTAAACCGTAAATCAAGAAATTTAGGCTAAGCAAGTTTGGGAATTCGTAGCGTTCAATAGTGAGGGCAGCGGCTTCCGTGAGTAGTTGCCGTAAGCGCTCGATGGTCAGGAAGCTTTTCAGCCAGGCGAATTGGGCCGGCGTCTTTACCCAGACTCCCACATTGGCATTGCCGCCTTTATCGCCCGAGCGGGCCCCGCAAATCGCGCCGAGCGGCAGACGGTGAGTCGGGCCGGCAGGCGCGGCGGGTATCTCATTCGACGGCAAACAAGCCTCGTAATGGCCGGTCGCCGGTGGAACCGGCGGGATCACGATGGTCTGGTCGCCCATACGCACTCGCGGTTCGACCAGCTCAGCGGGAATCAGTGCCGGCCAATACACTCCAAAGGGAGATCCTTCGCCAGGCAAAGCCGTGATCAAGAAGCCGGGATAATTGGCCAACGCCATTTCGACGGCCTTGCTGCTGAAGGCTCGGCCGACACGGGTAGCGTCAGAGTCCTTCACTGTGACTCGTAAGAAGGCAAACGCCTCGTCGTTAGAAGCCGGATCGGGCCGGTCCGTGCGTATCAGGCGAACATCGACCTCGTGGAAGCGTTCTTTGCCGCCGACTAAGCGCCAGAGCGTCTCTTCGGCCACGCGCGCTTTCTCTTCAATATCCAGTCCAGCCAGCACAAAGGTCATCGCGTTGCGATACCCGCCCAAGTAGTTAATGCAAACCTTGTTCGTGGCCGGCGGCGGCTCTCCTTTCACGCCGCTCACCCACACCCGGTCGGGCGCTTCCGGCTCGATATGTATGGAGTCGAACCGAGCCGTCACATCGGGATTAAAATAGCGCGGCCCTTGAATTTCGTAAAGCAATTGCGCCGTGACGGTGCCGACCGACACTAGACCGCCAGTGTTGGGATGCTTGGTAATGGCGAAGCGGCCGTCAGCATGTATCTCAGCAATGGGGAATCCTATGCGGTCAATGTTCGTCACTTCATTAAAGAATGAGTAATTGCCGCCGGTACATTGCGCGCCACACTCGATGATGTGCCCGGCCACGACTGCGGCCGCCAGACGATCCCAATCGTCGCGCGCCCAGCCGAACTTCCACGCCGCCGGCCCCAGCGTCAAGGCCGCGTCGGTCACGCGCGGACAAACCACCACGTCGGCGCCGCGCCGTAGCGCCTCAACAATGCCCCATCCCCCGAGGTAAGCGTTAGCCGTGACAATCGGCGCCGACAGCGAGGATAGAGGAATTCCCTTGTCCATATGTCGCAGATCCACGCCCTGTTCTTGTAGCGCGGCTAACCTGGGCAAAAGATCATCGCCTTCGATATACGCGATCTTGGCTTGAATGCCCAAGCGCGCGCAAAGCTTCTCCAGCTCGGCAGCCAGACCCGACGGATTGAGACCGCCGGCGTTGCTGACCACTTTAATGCCGCGCTTAACACAGGTTCCCAAAACTTCTTCCATTTGTTTGAGAAAAGTGCGGGCATATCCGGCTTCAGGGTTCTTCATGCGATCCTTGAAAAGGATCATCATCGTCAGCTCGGCTAAATAATCGCCCGTGAGAACATCAATGGGGCCGCCCTCAACCATCTCCCGAGCCGCGCTCAATCGATCACCATAAAACCCACTACAATTGGCAATTCGTAGCGTGCTATCTCCCATACATTACCTCTTCGATTATCGGATTATTCTGATGGCGAATTGCGGAGTTCTTGGCTTTCGGATTTTGGCCGATGGGTAACCGGCCGGCCTACACACCGAAATTTCCAATCCGCACTCTATTGGGCCCACTTGGGCTTGCGCTTCTCAATGAACGCCGACATTCCTTCGACGGCTTCCTCCGAGGCAAATAGCTCCGCGATCTTCCGGCTGGTGTAACGAAATCCATCTTCCATGGATAACCGCGGAATCTGTCGTACCAGTTGTTTGGCTTCTCGTATGGCATTGGGGCCGCCCAGTCGTATCATGCCAACAACGTCGTTGACCGCGGCATCAAGGTCCGCCGCCGGCACGGAACGATGAATCAATCCTAGTTGGACCGCGCGGGTGGCCGTGAATCGCTCACCGGTTAGGAACAGCCACATCGCATTGTGGGCGCCGAGCTTGGGAATACAAAGGACAGAGATCATGGCCGGTATGACACCGACACGCACCTCGCTGAAGCTAAACATGGCCGGCTCGGCCGCCACCGTAAGGTCGCAGGCCGCCACCAAACCAAGACCGCCGCCAAAGGCGTGTCCATTGATTCGCCCGATGACCGGCTTCGGCGAGTTCCATAGGGCTTGCATGAGGGCCACCATTGGATTATCGGCCGCAGGATCGGCGCCGGTCGCCGTTGGGGCGCCGCCCAGACTTTTGAGGTCGGCGCCGGCGCAGAACGCCGAACCCGCCCCGGTAAGCACGACGAAACGCACTTGTGGATCCGCGTGGGCGGAGGCCAGATTGCGCCGCAGCTCCGTAATCAAATCTTCACTCAGCGCGTTGCGCTTGTCCGGTTGGTTCAACATGATCCACGCCACATCATTGCGAACCTCATACAGTGTCAACGAGTTCATTGGCTACCTCCCAAGAAAGACTAACCCAAATTATTCGGTAACGGGTGTGATTTCGGTACGATATAAGCTCCGTAGGAGTCCCCCAGCTTGCGAAGACGGCAAGCAGATACCAGGATGAAACTAAGGAAGTTTCGTAACTGTTCACGGGGTTCACTGAGACCACACAAGAGACCCCCAGCGGAAGCTGGGGGAGACTCAGGCCCAGCCTACTCCGGCGACGCCCCACTCCCCCCACCCCCCCCTCTCCCCGCCGGGCGGGGAGAGGGGGGCCAGGGGTGAGGGGCGCGTGATGTAGGCTGGATCTTGAAGCTCCCCCGACTTCCGCCGGGGGTATCCACCACCCGTGAACGGTTAAGAAGTTTCTAAGGAGTGACATGTTTATAGCATGGGCTGCTAGCTTTAAGACCCAAGCCCCGTGGGGGCGGCATGGGAACCATCACGACTGACCACATGTCGCTCCTACGGAGCTTGAGGCCTCCTTCTGGGTGCACTTGGCTATAAACATGCCGCCCCGACCTTGTCGGGGCTGATACCTATCCTGGTCTGATGATAATTTCCATCTAATCGAGTACATCATACGGAAATCACACCTTCGATAACTGCTCAGCCTGTTTAATGATGATTGACTGGCTAATCGTGCCGCCGGCTGCTTCCCCGCGCGGCGCTTAAGCCGAGGCATATCAGGCCGGCGTCTCGCCTGCCTCTTCTTCGATGACCACAAGAACCGCGCCGGCCTCGACTTGTTGGCCGACCTGTGCCGGGACTTCGCGAACTTTGCCGGCGTGCGGAGCCAGAACCTCATGTTCCATCTTCATGGCTTCCAAAACGACCAGCCCCGTTCCCTTGCGGACATGCTCGCCGGGCGCAACGCGAACCGACAGAATCTTACCCGGCATCGGGGCGTGGCAGCCGCCTTGAACCTGTGCCGGCGCCGGCGGTGGGAAGCGCAGCGCTTCTACAAACTCTGAAGTACCCAGCGGGCTATGGACGTAATGCGTCTGGCGATGCGAAACCAGCTTGTAGGTCCGTCGTGTGCCGTCAAGAACCAGCGCGACGTGCCGGTCATCCCAGGCCAGTATGGCGGTTCGCGATGTGCGCCCATCCAACGCCACTTCGATGTCGTTCCGCGTATGCACGCAATACATGACCTGGATTTTCGCGCCGCCACCGGTAAAAACAACCTCCTGCATTTGGCTGGGATTGTTGCGCCAGCCGGATGGAATTCCTCGCAACACCGGAGCCAGCGCTCGCCGCCGCTCCTGCAACCACAGCGCCGCGGCAATGGCGTGCACCCGATCGGCTTCCTCCTGGTCCGGCGTTGGCGGCCCGCCGAGCGACAAGTGTTTATCGATAAAATGCGTGTCCAGACGGCCGGCGAGAAACTCCTTGTGGCGTAGCACCTCAATCAACAACGGCAGATTCGTGCGCACGCCGTGGACGCTCATTTCGGCCAATGCGCCGGCTAACTGCTGGGCCGCCTCCATGCGTGTAGGCGCGTAGGCGATGACTTTGGCCAGTAGGGGATCGTAGTGAATCGTTATTTCCGACCCGGTTTCCACACCGCTTTCGTAACGGATGCCGGGCAAGCGCGCTTCTTCCCAGCGCACGATCGTGCCCGTAGAGGGCAGAAACTCCGCGCGCGAATCTTCCGCATAAATCCGACCTTCGATGGCGTGGCCGCGTATGGTCAAGTCCTCCTGGCGCAGCGGCAACGGCTCGCCTTGGGCGATAAGGATCTGTAAGCGCACCAGATCTAGTCCGGTGATTTGTTCGGTGACCGGATGTTCTACTTGCAGCCGCGTGTTGACCTCAAGGAAATAAAACTGGCCCGACTGGTCGACAACAAATTCCACTGTGCCGGCGCTCTGATAGCCGATAGCTTGGCCGGCCGCCACCGCCGTGGCGCCCATGCGGGATCGGCGCGCTTCATCAACCGCCGGGGAAGGCGCCTCTTCGATGATTTTCTGATAGCGGCGCTGAATCGAGCACTCGCGCTCGAAGCAGTGAATCACGTGGCCCTGCGCATCGCCCAAGATTTGGATTTCGATATGGCGAGGGGACTCGAAATACCGTTCAACCAACAGGGTGTCGTCGCCAAAGGCGCTCTTAGCCTCGCGCCGCGCCGCGGCCAGTGCGGCGGACAGCTTCGTGGGCTCGCGGACAATTCGCATGCCTTTGCCGCCGCCGCCGGCAGAAGCTTTTATCAAGACGGGATAGCCCATGTCGCGCGCCCGCCGTTCGATTTCGCCGTCACTCAGTCCTTCCGCGCTGAAGCCTGGAATCACCGGCACGCCGACCGCCGTCATGATCTTCTTAGCTTCCACTTTACTTCCCATGCGGCGTATAGCTTCCGCGGTCGGGCCGATAAAAATGATTCCACTATCGGCGCAGGCTTGCGCGAAGCCGGCATTCTCAGAAAGAAAACCATAGCCGGGATGGATGGCCTCGGCGCTGGTTCGCCGGGCGGCGGCCAAAATATTCTCGATGGAAAGATACGACGCCGTGCTCGGCGGCGGTCCGATGGGCACGGCCTCATCCGCCATGCGCACAAACGGCGCGTGGCGGTCGGCGTCGGAGTAAACCGCCACCGTGGCAATACCCATAGCCCGACAGGTGCGCATCACCCGCAAGGCAATTTCTCCACGGTTGGCAATTAGAATCTTGCGTAAGGTTTTCATCGCATCACATACGGAAAACGCCATAAGTGTCGCTGCCCTTAACCACGTTGTTGAAAGCGGCGCTCAGCGACATGCCCAGCACCGTGCGGGTGTCACGCGGATCGATGATCCCATCATCCCAAACGCGGGCAGTGGCGTAGAAGGCGTTCGATTGTTGTTCGATCAGTTGCATCACCATCTGGCGCGCCGCCTGATCTTCTTCGTCGGTATAGACACGGCCGGCGCGTGCGGCCGCGCCGCGCTGCACGATCGACATTACGCCGGCCAGTTGCTCGGGACCCATGACGGCAATCTTGTGGTTGGGCCAGGTAAAAAGAAAGCGCGGATCGTAGGCGCGGCCGCACATGCCGTAGTTGCCGGCGCCGTATGAGCTGCCTATCATGATGGTGAAGGCGGGAACGCTCGAGTTGGAAACGGCATTGATCATCTTGGCGCCATCCTTAATGATGCCGCCTTGCTCATACTGTCGCCCCACCATGTAACCGGTGATGTTTTGGAGAAACAACAAAGGGACGTCGACCTTGTTGCATAGTTGAATAAATTGCGCCGCTTTTTCCGAAGAGTCGGAAAACAATATCCCGTTGTTGCCGAGGATTCCGATGGGGTAGCCATGTATGTGCGCAAATCCAGTGACCAAGGTGGCGCCGTAGCCGGCTTTAAATTCACTGAAGCGGGAACCATCGACGATGCGGGCTATGACCTCGCGCACCTCAACCGGTTTGCGCAAATCCAGCGAGACAATGCCCAGCAGTTCGTCGGGATCATAGCAAGGATCTTCCGGCGCCTGAATCTTGGCCTCGCCGAGCTTGCGCCAATTGAGGTTGGCGATAATCTCACGCCCCAGTCGAATGGCATCTACTTCATTTTCGGCCAAGTAGTCGGACACGCCGGAAATGCGACTGTGCATTTCGGCGCCGCCCAGCGACTCTTCATCCGTGTCTTCATTGGTCGCCATTTTAACGAGCGGCGGGCCGGCCAGGAAAACCTTGGCGCCGCCCTTCACCATGACTACATAATCGGACATGCCCGGCACATAGGCGCCACCGGCGGTGGAACTGCCAAAAACCAAACAGATCGAAGGCAAACGCTCCGCCGAACGGCGGGTGATTTCACGGAAGGTGCGACCCCCGCGCACAAAGATTTGCGCCTGGTTAGGCAGATCTGCGCCGGCCGATTCGATGAGGCTGATCATCGGCATGCGGTTCTTGACGGCGATTTCGCCGGCGCGGAAACTCTTGTCGAGGCTGTATGGGTTAGTGGCGCCGCCTTTCACGGTGGGATCGTTGGCCATGAGGACGCACTCCACACCGCTCACCACACCGACGCCGGTGACCACGCTGGCGCCGATGGTGTATTCGGTGTCCCATGCGGCCAGCGGCGAGAGTTCCAGGAACGGAGAATCCCGATCCAGCAAGAGCTCGATCCGTTCGCGGGGCAGCATCTTGCCGCGGGCGCGGTGACGAGTGACGTATTTTTCGCCGCCGCCGGCCCGGGCCAAAGCCATTTGCTCATTCAAATAGCGAATCTGATCGAGCATGCCGGCGTAGTTAGCGCGAAACGTTTCCGAGCGGGGGTCGACATGCGTGGGAAGCACTTCCATGGATCAATCTCCTGTAATGTGGCGCGTTTGGCATGCCAAGCGCAGGCTTCTATTTACCGCTTTTCTGCCTCCTTGTAAAGATGAATTGTTGCCGAACAGTTATGAGCCAGTATCACTGTACAGCCATACAGGCCTTAGGACGCCCGCCGATACAGTACCGGGAGCCGTAGCAGGTGTGAAATAATTGAATGCTAAAAAAATCCCCTAACCGTTTTTAAAAAACGTGGGGTTCGATTTGTAATTGTTCAGGGAGTCGGCATGGATGCAGATCCGGGAGCGGTGGCAACCGGGAAAGCGCCGTCGGACGCACAGACCCGCTCGCTAGCGCTCCCGGTACTGTAATGGAATGTTAATGGCCCATAGCCGCACGATACGCCGGTGGTAAACTTCCGATTGGCTTCGCGAGTCCTACCGGCTTTCGGTTGAGCGGCCGGCGCAGACGGTCACACTGACCTGACGAGTGTGGTGCGCCGGTCCGCTCCAACCGCTTGTTAGCTGGCGTTTTGAAGAGCGAGAATCTTCTTTCTCACCGCTTGGGGAAAGTTCACAAAAACGAATTGATCTTTGTGAAAGAGGTAGTCCTCCCCGCTCTCATCGATGATCCGAACAAGATCATCCTTGGCCGCCCGCGCGTCAGGCAAGATTCGATAAACCTTGCCGAGGATCAGCGAGGCTTCGTCTCCAGTGTTCTCTATGCACACTGCAAATTGTTTCGCCGGTCGTTTCATGGCTTGTCTAAGTAACCTTGTATCCGTTCACGGGTGGTGGATACCCCCGGCGGAAGCCGGGGGAGCTTCAAGATCCAGCCTACTCCGGCGACGCCCCACTCCCCCAGCTTCCGCTGGGGGTCTCTTGTGTGGTTTCAGTGAACCCCGTGAACAGTTACGTAACCTTTAATCTTGAAGTCCCGTTTGCCGATGCCGTGAGCTTCATATCAAAGCAACGCAACCCGACGCAAATCGCCATTCGGGAGGCGTACAGATGCTACACCCTTCAGCTTGCGCCACTGGCCACCGCCATAGGTCTTGAGAAGATACGACCGAACTTTAACGCTAGGACCTGCTGCAATGGTCTCAACTTGCTCGATCGCGCCGACGACATCAAATTTAACTCACTGATTCTATCCAACTTGAGAGTGACGAGTTCTCAGCTACTTTGACCAGCCTTTTTCCCAGCGGCCATTTTCAATCGTGACAATTCGATAGACAGTTTAATCAACCGGTCGAACAGCTTTCGGTATCGTTTGAAATTGGCCGTCTCGATCTT
>JACOSC010000276.1 GCA_016179055.1 Acidobacteriota bacterium | reverse complement strand
AAGCCGTCCGAGAGCGGTTATCGTCGATGATTTCAATGGCGACGGCATTCCGGACTTGGCGGTGGCCAATGAGCAATCGAACAACGTCGCTATTTTGCTCGGCCGCGGCGATGGAAGCTTCTTAGAGCCTCAATTCTTTGGTGTGGGGACTCACCCTCTCTCACTCAATCGGGGCGACTTCAACGGTGATGGTCTGCCGGATTTAGCGGTGCCCAATACTAATTCGCACAGTGTATCGGTCCTGATAAATAGTAAACCATAACTATCCGATTCGATTGTTTCTTGTTGTGATCCTATTCATGCTTGCAGTGGATTGTGATTTGTAATCAGCGAAAAAGCTTAAGAAGAGTTAGGGGAGACCGCATTGGTCTCCCCTAAAAGTGATCATCAGAATTTATCGTATTCGGGCGGTCGACAAAGGGCGTGTAGCCGCCGCCGTTGCCTATATACGCCCGGCCATCCGTAAGCCAGGCTACGCCTCGGCCGCTTTCGAAGATCCGTTGGGCATAAGGTCCGAAAACCTGCCCCACGTCTTGCGGAATATTAATGGTGAAGAACCACCGATCTTGGTTGCTCGTGAGGTAAGCTTTTGAGTTGTCGGGTTTAACCGCAATCCCCATGAATCCGATATTTGTGATTACTTGCCCTGTATCCGGATCGAAAACGGTGGGCATGGCTATAGATCTGACCGGCTGTACCTCACCATTGATAACCGGAATCACCAGGACTCGTCGGTTAGCCGGGGTTTGATCGGTCACGTACATACGAAATTCGCTAGGGTTAATATAGGCATAGGCAGTATGACCAGGAAAGCTGCCCGGGGGCAGCGTAATCGGTTGGCCGATTAAAGTGAAGGTTGCGGCATTAATCCTGTATACGGTCCCATTAAGAGCAGCATTGGTCACCCAAGCTTCCGTGCCGCCATTAGCAATGGTAACGCCAAATGTATTAGAGGCCCCCAGACCAAGCGTTGTTTGACGTGTCGCCGTGCAATCATTGATCACGTCTACAAGGTCGGTTCCCGTGGTCACAAAAGCGTATCGGCAACCGCCACTGCCAGCCGGCGTTGGAGTTACAGCGACATAAAAAGCCCCTCTAGCGAAACCGGTTGGTATGGGGATTATGTTAAGATCACTAAGTCTAATCCTCTGGACGGCGTCGGGGCTCGTGCTCGCGCCGGTTACATAGAGAAAGGCGTCATCATCGGTTATAGCGACTGAAGTCGACTGTGGTTGATTCGGTACGGTGATAGCGTCCACTTCTACGTTATCGATCGTTCGAACCACCGAAATATTTTTGAAATTATTAGAGGGAAAACTAGTACTATTCGCCGTGTATGCAAATTGTGTTTTGGTCTGAGCAAAAAGACAGCCGGAAACAAGAGTCAGGATAAGAACCAAGATCAAGGGGACCCCCCTGATCGCAAACGAACTATTTTTTTCATATTTTTCCTCTCTGCAAGGGTTTATTCTTACATACTAATGGGACTCTTAGGTGATCAATTGCAACCCTGAATGATATCTTCATTGTACGGTTTTGGTCAAGTAGGCAAGACGCAAAGGATCGGCGGCTGTCCATGCGTCCATCAGACGCGCGAATTTTGTAACTGTTCACGGGCGGAAATACAGTACCGGTTGCGGTAGCGACCGGGTAACCTGGGCGTCGCCCCACCCGCCCGCTACCGCAGGCGGTACTGTTCCTTCCTGTAGCGCCGTGCATATTATCACGTTATAGGCTGGTGGGATTGGGCATGCTCTTGAAGAAAAGAAAGCCCAATCGCGGATCGAATCTAATTACCGCGATTGGGCCGAAATAAGACTTACTGCTCTTCGAAGTTTAGTACATTCCGCCGCCGCCGGGTCCGCCGGGCATCGGGGACGCTTTCTCTTCTTGTGGGATTTCTGAAACCAGCGCTTCCGTCGTCAAGAGTAACGAGGAAATGGAAGCGGCGTTTTGTAAGGCGCTGCGGGTGACTTTCGCCGGATCAATGACGCCGGTAGCCACCATATCGACAAACTGCTCCGTCTCCGCGTTAAAGCCGTAGTTCGGTTCCTTGCTGGCTCTAACTTTCTCGGCAATAACGGCACCCTCATGCCCGGCATTGATGGCTATTTGCCGTATGGGCTCCTCGAGGGCTCGCCTAATGATCTTAACACCGACTTGTTCATCGCCCTCCAATTTCAGCTTATCGAGCGCCGAGGTGACGCGCAACAGAGCCACTCCGCCACCGGGAACGATGCCTTCTTCGACGGCTGCGCGTGTGGCGTGCAGCGCGTCCTCTACCCGAGCTTTCTTCTCTTTAAGCTCCGTTTCCGTCGCGGCGCCGATCTTGATCACCGCCACACCGCCAACCAGTTTGGCCAAGCGTTCCTGCAGTTTCTCACGATCGTAGTCAGAGGTGGTTTCTTCAATTTGGGCGCGGATTTGTTTGACACGCCCTTGTATGTCGCTAGTCTTTCCGTAGCCCTCGATGATCGTGGTATTCTCTTTGTCGATGGTGATCTTCTTGGCGCGGCCCAGGTCGCCGGCCTTAACGTTTTCCAACTTAATGCCGAGGTCTTCCGAAATCACGCGGCCGCCGGTCAAAATAGCAATGTCTTCCATCATGGCTTTACGTCGATCGCCAAATCCCGGCGCCTTGACCGCCGCGGCGGTCAACGTGCCGCGCAATTTATTCACCACCAGCGTGGCCAGCGCTTCGCCTTCCACATCTTCAGCCATAATCAGGAGTGGTTTGCCCGAGCGAGCCACTTGCTCCAACAAAGGCAGCAGGTCTTTCATCGAGCTGATTTTTTTCTCGTGCAGTAAGATTTGCACATCTTCCAAAACCGTCTCCATGCGCTCCGCATCGGTGACGAAATAGGGCGACAAATAGCCGCGATCAAACCTCATGCCTTCGACAACATCGAGCTTGGTTTCCGTCGTCTTCGATTCCTCAACCGTGATGACGCCGTCGTTGCCTACCCGCTTCATGGCGTCGGCGATTATTGCGCCGATGGCGGCGTCGTTGTTGGAGGCTACGGTCGCCACTTGAACGATCATGCCCGTGTCGCCTTTTACAGCCTTGCTAATCTTTCCGATTTCCTCTACAACCGCAGCCACGGCTTTTTCAATGCCACGCTTAATGGCCATAGGGTTAGCGCCGGCGGCCACATTCTTTACGCCTTCTTTGATAATGGATTGCGCCAACACGGTCGCCGTGGTTGTCCCGTCACCGGCGACTTCGCTGGTCTTGCTGGCAATCTCTTTTACCATTTGGGCCCCTAAATTCTCCAGCCGATCCTTTAGCTCGATCTCACGGGCCACCGTAACACCATCCTTAGTGATTAGCGGGGACCCGAATTTCTTATCAAGAATCACGTTCCGGCCTTTGGGTCCCAACGTAATCTTTACCGCATCGGCGAGATGGTTTACCCCTCGCAAGAGCGCTTGGCGCGATGCCTCGCCATGAATAATATCTTTTGCCATTGATTTGACTCCTTTGTATCACTGGTTTTTCACTGTTGACCTTCAACGGTTATCGTTACTTGGAGGCTTTCTTCTCTTTTCCGGTTTCAGCCAAGACACCAAGGACCTCATCTTCCTTCATAATGACGTAATCCTCGTTGTCAATCTTAATTTCATTTCCTGAATACTTACCAAAAAGAATTCGGTCCCCCACCTTCAATTCCATCGCCAGCTTCTCACCACTATCCAGGATTTTGCCGGTGCCTACGGCGACGACTTCGCCTTCGGTGGGCTTCTCTTTGGCGGTATCCGGGATAATAATCCCTCCCTTGACGACTTCCTTCTCTTCCAATCTCCTAACCACAATACGGTCATGTAGCGGTCTTACTTTCATTTTTAGCTCCTTCTTCAAAAGAAATTCACGTTGGCTAAATTCTCATAAACCTATTTATTTTTATATGTTACTGACCACGATTATCACTCAGACAAGCAGAGTGCTAATTTAACATTCAGGCTAAAGGTTGTCAAGGCGGGAGCGTGGATAATTTTGGTGAGATGTACGGCGGAACGTTTCTTCGAATTTCCTACCGGCCGGAAGTGGACGGTGGACTTCGAGCGCGGCTGGTTGAAAGCCGCAGGCACGACCACGTTTAACGAGAGGCCTGATTACGCCAATACAGATAAGCGGGAATGCCTGCCGCCACAATCAGAAGTCCACTCAAGGAGACGGCAAAGTTGCCAAAGAGCACGTTGATAGCAAGACCGGCGTTGGAAAGCACAAAAAGCGCAGGGATGACGGGATAGCCCCAGGTCTTGTATGGCCTCGGCATGAGGGGTTGTTTCCTTCGCAACACAAAGACTGCAACGCCGGTAATGGCGGAAAACAACACGATGGCAAAAACCACGTAGGTAATCAATTGCTGAAACGTCCCGGTGACGACCAAGACGCTCGTGCAGAGAGCTTGTTGCCACAGCGCCGGTCCCGGCGTGCGATAGCGGGGATGAATCTTTGCCGCCGTCCGAAAAAACAGACCGTCTTTGGCCATAGCGTAGTAAATACGAGCGCCGGTCAGTATCATGGCATTCATGCAGCTTAGCATGGCAATAAAGATGGCCATGGATACGTAGGTGGCCGCAATGGGTCCGAAAAGGGAGCGCGCCGCTAGATCGCCGATAGCCACCACCCCTTGCATATGGTGTACGGGCATGGCATATACAAAGGTCACGTTCACCAGAATGTAGACAACCGCGCAGGCTGACGTTCCATAGGCCAACGCACGTGTCATATTCAGTTGCGGATTCTTGATTTCACTTCCAACGTAGATGGCGGCATTCCATCCGTTATAGGCAAATAGCGTTGGTATCATAGCCAACCCAAAAGCACTCATAGCCTTCATGGAAAAATCCACGGGCGCCTGTACGAGGAAGTTCTGCCAAGTGCCCCGGCCCACGGTCAGACCAAAGACGACAAGGCTGAAGAGCACTCCTATCTTCAGAACGGACAGAACGTCTTGCACTCGGCTTCCCAAATGGAGGCCCCGATAGTTTATCCATGTTAGCAGCCAAACACAGGCGAGCGCCACGCCGTGTCCGGTCGACAGCATCAGTTTGAAATCGAAGCCCAGCGGTAAACTTAGAACTGTGCGCCGCAATGACAAAACCGGAAGGAAGCTGCTGGCATGCTCCACCAATCCCACGGCGAGCACGGCAATGGAGCCGGAGAAAGTAACCAGGAATGAGGTCCAGCCACAGAGGAAGCCCCCCAGCGACCCATAGGCTTCCGTCAAGTACACATAGTCGCCACCGGCTTTGGGCATGGCCGCGCCCATTTCGGCCAGGGTGAGCGCACCGGCTAAGGAAAGAATGCCGCCGAAGACCCACACGGCGATGAGACCCCAGGGGCTGGCTACCTGTTGAATGATCGCGCCGGTAGTGGTGAAGATCCCGGCTCCAATCGTGGCTCCGACGACGATCATGGTAGCATCGAACAGGCTCAATTCCGGGCGCAGCTCGGCAAGCGGATTCTTCTCCACCACCATTATTCTTTTCCAAAGATGAGCATATACTGATACGGGAAAGAAGTTTCGCGTCGCAGCAGTTTCAACCCGGCCTTTTGCGCCTCCGCGATAATGACGTCTTCCTCCAGACGGTCTCGGTCCGGAGGGCCGGGGCCTTCCTTAAGACCCTTCTTGAAATCAACGATGGCGACTCGACCGGTCGGCTTCAAGCCGGCCTTGATCGCCCGCAGCCAAGCCACAGAGTCGGCAACTTCGTGATACACATCGACGATCAAGGCCGCATCGATCGAATGGCGGGGCAGTTTAGGATCGGCCGGTTCTCCAAGAATGGTTTTTACATTTTTCAGATTCTCCTTGGCAATCCTTTGCACAATATGATCGATCAGTTTCTTTTGAATGTCGCAGGCATAGACGGTTCCGCGCTCTCCGACCCACCGGGCGAGCTTCACGGTGAAATAGCCGCCGCCGGCGCCGATATCGGCCACGGTGTCGCCGTCCTTGATGTTGAGCGCGTTCATTATCTCCGTCGGCCTTTGCCACACGTCACGCTCCCCCGCTTCCAACTGCTCTACGCGTTCTGCCGGAAAAAGGTGACCGGGCTTGCGCGGCGGCCGGTTCTCCTGGCTTACGACGACGGTTACGCCGAAAGCCAGTATGAGCAGGGTTGCCCCAAGTATTTGCTTTTTGGTCCGCATAATTATGGTCCCTCAAAAAAATGGAGGCTAGAATCAACTAATGGTACCGTGCCGGTTAATATTTATCGGAATGGTAAACATTCCAAGAGAACCAAAGTTCTCACTATCCCCAGGCTTCACGTTTTTCGGCTTAAGGGCCACCGGGGAAAAGATTTCTTCAACGAATCGCAACGGACGCCCAATATATCACAGATGTGTTGCCAGGGGCAAGTGACCGTGCAGGCCGGCAGGCCTCCGTGAAGGGTTACCTCGGCAGGCGAGGGTGTGGCCGTCTACACACCGTATACGGCGTTCAACGGTAAGAATATTGTGAAGGTCACCAAGCGTATGCGCCGGCGCGCCAGTATCGAGAGCCAAAAAGGCGCTAGATCCCGCAGGCGATGAATCCGCCGTCCACCAGGATCGTTTCTCCGGTTACGTAGTCGGAGGCTTCCGTGGCCAGAAAAATGGCCGCGCCCACCAGCTCTTCCAATTTGCCCAGGCGCTTCATTGGAGTATGCGAGATCAGCTTTTCCAGGCGCTCCGGAATGTCCAATACCTTAGCATTAAGCGGCGTACGGAAGACGCCGGGCGCAATCGCGTTAACATTGACATTGTACGGCGCCCATTCACAAGCCAGGCATTTGGTTAATTCCGCCACGCCGGCCTTGCTCACGCAATAGGCGGAGACCTCATGGAGGCTGACAAAAGAGCCGATGGAGGCAATGTTGATGATCTTGCCTTTCTTTTGCTTTACCATTTGGCGTCCGAACCTCTGACAGGCGAAGAAGAGTCCCTTGAGGTTGATGTTCATGATCCGGTCCCATTCTTCCTCTTTCATATCCAGCGTCGGTACCTTGATATGAGCGCCGGCCGAATTGACCAGAATGTCCACGCGGCCGAAGCGTTCAACCACTCGGTCTACCAAACTACTGAGTTGCTCACGACTGACTACATCCGTAGGTACGGCCAGCGACTTTCGCCCCAGGCCTTCGATATGCGCTACCATTTGCTGCACGAGCTCGGCGCGGTGACTAACCGGTACTCAGGATAAGCCTTCCCGAATTTCTCGTGGGTAACCGGCAGGGGTCTCCTTTCACAAAATTCCTCATCGAACGGATAGATGTAGGCAGGGCTGAGGGTCTACGACTGGCCGGCTAGTGGACAACTTGGCACTCTCAAGTTAGGAATGGTGAAATCTTTAATGCCTTTGGCGATCGGGTGGCCCGGTGTCACAACCTGTATGTGTTCGGCGGTTCCCTCATCTTTTGAGGTAAGAGTTCCGGTGGTGTTGAGCAAGGCTTTAAACGGTCGTGAGAAATGACTGGAGTGTAGAGCAACCAATCCCATACCGCCTTCCTTCACACGTTTTACTACACGATCTACTACCTTTTGATCGACCTTGTTATGATGGCGATGCCCCCACCAGAAAAGCACATCGGTCTGATCCAAGGCTCGTTGCGTGAGACCGTGATCGGGGTCGCTGAAGTTGGCCGTCTTAACCGATAGTCCTTTTATCTTTCCCAGATGCTCGGCGAGCGCCGAGTTAATGTCGTTCGGATAAATGGCCTTGTCAGCCGTCCCTTCTGACCAAGCCAGTACGCGTATGTCGGCCTTCTGTTTCGCTAAAGAAATTGGAGAAAGAGTCGCCACACACACGATCACGAAGAAAGCCACAACTATACACAGGATGATTCCAAATTTTTGCATAGTGCACCGTTCCTTTTGTTGAAAGAAATGCGCCGACTGTGCCAAGGCCACTGGAAACTTGAAAAATCCTGCACGCGGAAGTCCCGGCACACCAGTACCGGTTGCGGTAGCGACCGTGTGAGACCCGGCTTACCCGGCTCGACCACCCGCCCGCTACCGTAGCCGGTTCTTTTTCTTCCGTCGGGATACCCCACCAAGGGGCGTGAACAACTCCCCAGAGAATATAGATCTACTCGTCAGGAGATTGCAAGTGGGTTGCTTTCTTGGTTTGGGGATCCTTGAAATATTCAAGGCCATACGGTGAGTTACCCTTCATTGGTAAACTACAACCGAGTAGTTATGATGACACGGGTTATCCTAACCCGTACAAGCCGGAACCAACCAGGTAAACTTCAAAAAGTTCGGAGCGTTGGAAAACCGTCCTATATCCGCATGACTAAAGCGTGGAAGGCTACCTCAAAAAATTTTGCCTGTTTCAGAACAATCTCATCTTGTCAGATACTAAAGGGACGAATTCTGAGGGAGTTCAGCAAAGAGTTTTCGGCAATAGCCTCTTCAGCTATTTGCCTGCTGTGACGAGCGTATCGAATATCGAGATTTAAGTGATGCACAATTCTGCGCGATAACTATTTGGGATACCCCGCGTAGGGGCGCCCGGCCAGGCGCCCCTACCCTCATGATCCGAATCCGCCTTATTCTTCCACATGGAACTGCCATAGAGGATAAGGTACTGAAACCTTACCACGTTACCCTTCAATAACCTGACCAGAGCATGAAAGTTTCAGGTTTCGATCAGAATTGATAAATCACTGGTTGAGAATTGAGATTTCGATTAGAGAGTGGAGACTTCGGCGGGAGTTGCCGCGCGCCGCAATGCTGAGCTAATGCTTGGTCCATTCCAACGGCCTCTTTGGAGCAAGGCGAAGTTGTAGCCCATAGTGCGAAGAGCTTCTAATAGACTTGATCAAGTTTTCAAGTCAAGGCCAGCATCCGTTCGATCGCCAGGCGGGCCTTATGCGCCACTCTTGAGGGAACCGTAATAGGGTGGACCATTTCTTCAAGTGAGCGCAGAATGCTTTCCGGCGTAATGGTCTTCATAAACTCGCATACCGCGTTTTCGTTGACAGGAATAAAATGTTTATCCGGATTTTCTTTCCGCATGCGATCTAGGATCCCAATCTCGGTAGCGACGGCAAATTCCGTGGCCTTCGACTGGCGTACATGACGGGTCATTCCTTCTGTAGATAGGAAATAAGTCTTAGGTTGTCCGGGCAGCCCCTGCAGCGCGCGATACATACACGAACTGACGCACCCGCATTCCGGATGAATCAGCAAGTCGGCATATGGGTGCGCTTCCATGATACGGTCGATGTCGCGAGCATTGATCTTGGCGTGCACATGGCATTGTCCCTGCCATATTTCCATGTCGCGGCCGGTGCGCTGCGCCAGGTAGTAGCCAAGAAATTTGTCGGGCAAGAACAGAATCTTTTTATGCGGCGGGATCGACCGTATGACCTTTTCGGCATTGCTTGAGGTGCAGCAATAATCGCTTTCGGCCTTGACTTCGGCGGAAGTGTTGACATAGCTCACCACGATTGCGCCTGCATGTAAAGCTTTCCAATCGCGCAACTCTTCGACGGTAATTGAAGAGGACAAGGAACAGCCGGCCTTAAGCTCCGGCAGCAGCACCAGCTTCTCCGGGCATATGATGGCCGCGGTTTCCGCCATAAAATGGACGCCGCAGAAGACAATAGTCTTGGCCTCGGTTCTGGATGCTTGCTGCGACAAGCCTAGGGAGTCTCCCACAAAATCGGCGACTTCTTTGACCGGATCCCACATGTAATTGTGGGCGAGGATCACCGCTTGCCGCGCCAGCTTAAGCTCGCGAATGGTCTTACTGATCGAGGCCAAATATTCAGGAGTCCAATAGCGTCGATCTGGCAACACCGGAAGTTCAAATCGTTTCTCCAATAGTTGCATAGTTGTTCTTTCCTCCCGAATGAAATGCATCCTGTTAGCCGGTCGTGGCGCTATTCCATAAGGTGTGTGCGTCCATGGGGTGCTGACCTCACACAGCCCTCAAGATGGCTGCTCAGAAAAGATGTGGAATTAATAAATCCCTAGGCATAAGGCCCTAGTATATCATGTCTATGGATAGTGTCAATAGTACACTAATAGGACGGAACTTCGATCACTAAGAAGCGCGCGGATGCCAAACTCCAGTCTCGCGGGGTCCTGGAGTTTGGACATTTTCGGGAGTGGCGTGCCGCTTACAATCCAAAGCTCCGAAGGAGCGAGCTATAATAGCCAGGGGCAAGCGCAGCGCAGCCCCTGGAAAGAAACCACCCCCAGCACGCCAGCCCTGAAAGGGCGCTCTAATGAAGATCAATTCCAAGGCCGTCGTCGATTTCTTCCATACGTATTCATCGATCAGAAGGGTATCCCGCCCTTTCAGGGCTTATAACTTAAATAATCTGTAACTACTCAGCCAATGCCTTTAGCTCCGTAGGAGCGGCCTGTTTATAGCAAGAATCCATGCGTGAGTTCGAACAAGCCCCGTAGGGGCGGCCTGTGTAAGGTCGATTTCGTCGGCGAACGCGCCCGGACAGGTCGCTCC
>JACOSC010000275.1 GCA_016179055.1 Acidobacteriota bacterium | reverse complement strand
AGATTGAGCTCCCCCAATCGTTGCCCTGCTTGGGGGCGCGTGTAGTCACGAGAAAGAAGCTCCAGGAGCAACGCGTAACCCCTTGAAGTGGCAAGGGCTACCGGATGGACCCCCCTCGGTATTTAAGGGTGAACATCCGTTGAAAAGCTCGACCTTGACGGATACGCCACGCGCCCTAGATTGTACGAGTCGGCCAATGGATAGGCTATTACCGATAAATAGTCCTGAAAAACAAATTATCAGAAGACCTAATGACGTTGCCATTATAATCATCGATAACGGTTTTCGTTGACGGGCCCACAAATTCTTGCAAGAGGTCCACTGCCGCTGACACCCGACCAGCAGACCCATCAAAAGGAACGGTAATATCGGCATGAAATATCGATCGCAATGGGGAAATGGGTGTACTAAAATCAGAAGAAAATAAAATTCTAAATAAATATGTAGAAGACGTCGGCCGCCATGCCACAAATCGATGAGACCGGTTACTAACAAAGCAAAAGCGCCACTTATGAAGGCATAATCAAATATCGACTTCAAAGTCGCTACGGCGGGAAGGAACATCGCAGGTATCGCGGCAATAAAGATCAGGGTTTTCTTGCTGATTAACTTGAGAAGTAACAGCGGATTCTTGGCCAAAGGTAAATACTCAGAAGCGTAACCCGTATAAAATTCCCCACCCAAGGGTGTGGCCTTGCCGATCTGTGCCTGACACCAAAGGAGCCAGGGCGCTACTATCATAAACAACACAAGCGCCATTACCAGCAGCAAACGAAACTGTTTCTGTAGGGCTAAGTATAAAAGAGAAGCCGCGATTAACGCCATTCCGATCTGGCGTGTGAGAAAGGTTAATCCGAGAACCGTCGCGGCAATCGCGGCCACCGCGATTGACTGACGGCGCGTGCCGGCCACAATTTCGACAAGCCATAGTGCGGCAATGGACAAAGCCGCGTAGGTCATATCTGAAAGAAGATAGGTCGACCAATAAATCGTAAAACCATTAAATGCAACTAAGATCACGATGATCAAGGCGGTGAGCCGGCAGCAATAACCTTGTGTTATTAAATAGTAATAGATCAGCGATAAGAACCCAAGCGTCATGGCCATCGAAAGGTACATCATGGGTATCAGATTCTGCGGAAACGATGGACTGGACCGCCAGATCAGCGAGAGCAAGAAGGGGTAAAACGGAGGGTATTTGGTTTGCGCCGGTTCATGGGGCAGACTGATAATGCGATATCCATGGCCTGTCGCCAGCGCTTTGGCCGTTACCACATAGAGCCCGTCGTCATGATAAATGCCAAACGGAATGGGACTCAGATTCAGGCGATATATAGAAGCAGCAACCAGCAGCAGGACTACAAGAATAATCAGATCAACTCGCGGCGCTTGTGCGCCATGCCAACGGCGCATGTGCGAGCACAGCCGCGCATCGGCAAGGGACCTATGGCCGAGTTCTTTCATACGAGTGACCAAGCTTAAGTGCATAGATATGCTTCTCCGTGTTCTGCGCTATCCAACAAAGGCGCTCTGCACTAATTATTCGGCAAACTAAGATACCGGTAAACGGACTCGATTGCCTCCAAGAATTTAAACCGCCAAGGCGCCAAGAACGCCATGAATAGGTGGCGTTGACCTTGGCGTCTTGGCGGTTCATAGGTTCCGTTCTTCCTACCTCAATTTCAACCGGTAGATTTGCGCCCCGGTTGCCGGCGAAGCGTATGCCTGAATAAATTGGTCAGAATATTGGGCGGCCAAGCTCTTTATCGCTTTGAAGGCCGGATGCGACGGAGCTACAATTACATAACTCACTCTGTTTAAGCGGAGCATATCCCAAATTTCCTCCGCTCGTAGCGACAAATCATTCTCTCGATAGGATCGTAGGGTCATCGTCGTTTGATAACCGAGGCGGATGGCCTTGCGACCGGTATAAAGGTAATAGACAGGATCGTAAAAGGACGCAAGAACATCGGTGGATTTCGTATGGCTTCTCACCCATGAAAGCAAGGGCTGCTCTTGGCTAAGCCCTTCCGTAAAGGGACCGCCATGCTTCATGGCGCGTACAAATTTATTAAGGAAAACACCATTATAGACAAACAAGCCTGTATAACAGACAAGCAAAAGAACTATGGAGATTCCCAACATGGCCATAGAGATCAGGCGGTGTTTGGCTGTCCACAGTTTTTGAAGATAATTTATTTGCTGCCGAGAGCCGGCAAAAAACCACATCAGAAGGAAAGGCAGCACCGGCACCAGATAGTGCTCGTATAAAGGAAATGGCAAGAGTAGCAATACGATCAGGTAAAACATCACGTAGAGGTGGAGCAGTCGAATGCCGCTTCGCAATAATTGAATAAGGCCGGTCACGGTCAAGGCGAAAGCGCCGGAAGTAAATGCCAAATCAAAGGCAGACCTTTGCAAGGATAAAGCCGGGAGAAAAAGCGTTGATAGGGATGTAAGAAGCGAGGGAGCGTTTTTGAACATCACATTGAAGAGTAATCGAGGGTCTAAAAGCATAGGTATGAATTCGTGCGTGTAGTCTGTATAATAGGCAACATTTGCGGGGGATGGGAGGCTCGACTGGATGTGGCACCAGAGAATCCATGGGAGCATGATCATCCCAAGGACCATTATCATTCCGAACAGATGTGTATACCGCTTGCGCATCACCAAATATATGAAGGAGGAAGCGATTAAAACGATCCCCACTTGCCGAGTGAGCATCGTTAAACCCAATCCTACGGCGGCTGCCAAGGCCCAACCTAACTTAGCGCGTGGCTTAGCTGCGATCTCGACCGCCCACAGAGTCCCAACGGAGAGGGCGGCGAACGGCATTTCTGAGAGTAAACTTGTCGCCATATAGACCACTATGACATTGAGGGCGGTTAAGAGCACTATGAGCATGGCCGTATAACGGCGGTTGTATTCTTGTTGCACCAAGTAGTAATAAGCCAACATTAGAAAGCCTACCGTCATAGCTACCGAGAGGAGCATCATCGGAATGACATTTTGTGGAAACTCCGGGTAGAGACGCCAAATCAACGACAGCAGAAAAGGATAAAGCGGTGGATATTTTGTTTGCGCCGGGGCCTCAGGTAAACTAATGATACGATAACCTTGTCCCGTAGCCAGAGCTTTGGCGGTTACGACATAGATGCCGTCATCATGAAAGAAACCTAAACGACCTGGATTAAGATTCACGCGGTAAATAAATACCGGCATGGCCAGCACCACAATAAGAATGATGAGTTCACACCAGCCAACGCGCAACCGGAGGATTGCCACCCAGCGGGACAGCCGCACACTATTGCCGGTACGTTGGCTTTCAGCCTCTGTAGGGATTGCGCGGGAATCTGACTTCATAATAGACAACCAATCTCCTACTTTCTCAGAAAAGTTCAATGTGATAATCACCACTTGCGCTGGATTTGGAACACCCAAATATCTTCATCGGCTGAGCGGTAAACGAGATCAAATCGGTTCGTTGTGCGGCGGACCATCTGGGTTATCGAATCAAACTCAGATCCATACGAGCGACGTAGAATTAAGTAATCCGCGGCGCTCCACTCAATAATCCTTTCCAATTCTGTCTCGACCGCTAACTTCTGGCCGTTTAGATCGAAAACTTGTTGCATTACGGCTGACACACAGAGAGCAAGAACCGCTTTTCGCCCACTGTACAGGTTGTACAGGGGATCAAGATCGTAGGACACCAACACACTATCGGGGCTGGTGTTTTCTCTCAACCAACGAAATACGGTAGATTGTTTTTCATGAAGCGGACGAAAGGACGGGTTTCCCCTCGTGATAAGATTGATAGTTCCGTCTATATGCCGGTAGACCAAACCACTAAGTAGCACAAAGCCGATAACCTTAAGCGTCAGAGTAAAACGCCGTCTTCTGATAGCTTCCGCCCTAATACTGGGTTGACTTAGATCTACGAATCTTTTCAATTGATTTGTAAGAAACAACCAAGAGAAGGGGACCAGCGGCAATATGAAACGGTCATAACAAGCAAACGGCCAAAGTAGCAACATTCCGACATAACTGATGATATATAACTCCACGAGTCGTATACCGGAATGGAGCGCCCGCAGGAATCCCAAAGCTATGAGGGCAAACGCTACAAGAATGACTGGCAGGCCGAAGTAGCTGGAGACCAGGCTATCCTCCAATGATAAAGTAACCAAGGGCACGAACAGCACTAGCAGGTAGGTGAAGTTATTACGAATCACTCTCAATATGGCTGACGGGCTGGCGATGATATCGCTGAATTGAGTTCCGTAGCTCGTATAAGAGGCGACAATCGGGTTCTCATTCGGAACTCCCTCATGGGCGCGCCACAGAAGCCATGGCAGGACAACTATGGCCGCTAGGCCGAGTATCAGAACTAGTTTCTTAATCGCCCGCTTATGTAAAAAGAACATGGCGGTGGCTACGATCAGTGCCAGACCGGAAGTGCGGGTCAGGAACGTTAGGCCCAGCAAAAGACCAGCGAGACCGCCGACCCACGTCTTACCGGAACCGCTCGCATAGCGGCTGCCCGCCCACAGGGCCGCAATCGAAAGCAAGGTATAGAGTGCCTCGGAGTAAAGGCTACCGGAAAGCAGGACCAGCCGCCAGTTGATGGTCAACAGGCCGACGATCAAGAGCGATTGCCGCGGCCCGCACTGCAGCTCATACCTCAGGTAGAAGTAAACCAGCGGCAGCGTAAGCCACACCAGGCCGGCGGACAGGACCATCATGGGCGCCAAATTAGCCGGGAAATTTGGAAAAACTCGCCACACTAACGAAAGCAGAAACGGATAAAGTGGAGGGAATTTTGTTTGCGGCGGCTCACCCGGCAAACTAAGGATGCGGTACCCATGCCCCTCCGCCAGCGACTTAGCCATGATCACGTAAACGCCATCATCGTGAATAAATCCAAACCGAGCCGGTTCTAAGGCGAGCGCATACAGCGCGGCGGCCAGCGTTAGGATCGCCGCCAGGACAAGTAACGGCCAGCGCTTAGACGTCATGGCGTCCTACCTACCCTCTCTGAAGACATACATGACCACCCGATCACCACCTAGCAAAGTTAAGCCGTGCTTACGCGGGTGTGATGGCGGCCGTTCGTCCTGATATAGATATCGCCGAAACCGTACACGTAATTATCTGGGATCGATCCGGTAGATCACTCCAACCGTATCGGCGGTTTGATAGACCGGAACGAACATCTGCGGATACTTTTCCGCCAGGATCTTGACCGACTTGTAGGTCGGATGGGACGAGGTCACTACCAAATAGCGAGCTTTAGTAGCTCGCAGGGAAGCCAATATTTCGTCCGTGAACGGCATGCTACCATTCTCTTTATAAAAGCGCAACATTATGGCATTGGAGTCCCCGATCCGTACAGCTCTGCGGTCCGTGTACAGATAGAAAATCGGATCGTAGTAAGTGGCAATGACATCGTATGGGTCGGTGTGCTCCTTAACCCAAGCGTACAGCGGCGCATCGGCTAACACTTCTACCTCGGAAAGATCGGCGAATACTACTTCTCGGACAAGCTGTTTGAGGAAGATCTTGCTATGAATCAGAAAACCACTGCCGCTAATGAGCAAGAGGCTCGCCGAGCACAATAGCATGACCATAGTAACCGCGCGTCGTCGCCCGTGCCAGAGTCCTTGGATAGCCACCCATTGTCGACGCCACCCTTCTATGAGCATTAAAAGCAGCCAGGGCAAGACCGGAACAAAATACCGCTCAATTCCACCAAAAGGGGAGACGACTATCATAGCTAAGTATAGAAACAAATATAGGCAGATCAGCCGGCCCTTTCCACGCAGTAAGCGCAGAAATCCCAGCCCCAGTAGTGCAAGGTTTATCGGAACAAAGAGATAATCTAAGCGGGACCCAAGATCAAGCGTTGTTGGAAAAATGATTGAACCAATGGTCTTCAAGAGGGTCGGAACGTTCTTGCTAATCACAGTGAGGAGTAAGGAAGGCTCCCTAAGTAAGGGTAAATAAGAATGACGATAGGTCTCGTAATAGGCTATACCTGAATCGGTGGTCACACTGGCTTCCATGCGAGACCAGAGCAGCCACGGTGCGAGGAGTAGGCTTACTACAATGGATATTCTGAGCAGAGCCCTGTAGCTTCGGTTCAGTATCAAGTAAATCAGCGTGGCGATCAGTAACGCGAGGCCGACTTGCCGCGTTAAAAAAGACAAACCCAGCACCGCGCCGGCCGCCAGCGCCGGACCTAGCCTTTCTCTATCTCTTGCCGACACCTCGACAAGCCACAAAGCGGTAACCGATAGGGCCGCATAGAGCAAATCGGACAGCAGATTGGTCGCCAAGGTAAACGTCATCAGATTGAAGGCGGTAAGAGCGACGATCAGGAGCACACCCCGGGGGTGAAGATAGTCCTGACGCGAAAGATAATAGTACGCCAGTATGAAAAAAAACAGGGCGCACACGAGAGAAAGGATTGTCATCGGGACGAGGTTACTTGGAAACTGCGGATACAGACGCCAAACCAGTGACAGGAGAAATGGGTACAATGGCGGGTACTTGGTTTGCTGGGGTGAGTCCGGCAAGCTTATAATACGGTAGCCGTGCCCGGTCGCCAGCGCTTTCGCCGTTACAGCATACACGCCACCGTCGTGGCTATAACCAAACAAGAAAGGGTGAAAAGCTAAGCGAGAAAAGAGACCTGCCACCACGGCCAGAAGAACAAAAAGAATAACGTCGAAGAACCGAGATTTCCGCAAAGCCCTTTGACTGACTTGCAAGGATCCAACCGAACCAACCCATTCGCCCATATCAGAAAATGGCAAGCCCACGGCTCCGCTATAGTGCTGGATAAGGATGACCGCCTAGCGCCACAATTTCCGCCGGCCCAAAAAGTAAAATAGTAATCCCCCAGAGAGCACGAGGATTACGGCAGCGGTCGGCAGCCAATGAGTCAAAATCCGGTGGCCCAAACTAACCAGGGCGAGCGGCCACGCCCCCACGTTACCCTTTGCCGGCATTCGAACCGGCCCACTCGTCGATGCCTTCGAATAAGATGGAAAGGCCGTTAACATGGGTACTACGGGTAACCCTAGGCTAACCGCCTGATCCACCGCCGCCGGCCGCTTTTCAGACAAAGCCTTGGCAGGCACAGGCTGAGTCGGCAAGGAATGATCTTTCGCACGGCGATGTGTCTTGGTTGCGCTTGGCTTGCCGGCCATCGCCATATAATCTGCGGTTCCTGCGCGGCCTCCCGCGCTGGTCAACGGAGCGGGCATATACTGGTAGAGAGGCCGTTCAATAATCGGTACGACGGCCGGGGACGCCCCATGGACGCTCGGGAAACTTTCAATCTCTGAATTCAGCGGCAGCAGCGAGCTTAAGAGGTCGTCTGATATCGGCTTTGCTATGCTCTCTCCGGAAAGCCTATGTTCCACGACCGAAACCAGCAATTGGAGCGGCAGCGCCGGTACGCGCAGAGCTTGCATGGCCGCATGGCCGCCTTCCATGCTTGGACTTATGTTGGAAGGTGGCCAGTCGCGCGCTAGCGAGGCCACCGGGTGCAAATCAATATCAAGCGCGGCTGGAGATGCATTCGTGCCGGCCGTATCCGCGATTCTGGCCTTGTTCGTAATGGCCGGTGTAAGACGAGCAAAAATATCCCGAGTCGGAGGACCCACTGTACGCAACAATGTCGGATCCATCGCAACTCGTTCCGGCGCGAGGTTTTTGCCAAGCGAAACGGATGGTAGAGCGACTAAAGGGGAAAGCGACGGTACGGCCACCACCCTATCCCGTTTCATAGCCATGTCGTTTGATCTAAGGAGTGATGACGGCAAGGCTTCAAAATCGCCATGACGGGACGCGGCATCTCTGCGCGGCAACGACAAGGTGGCCGCTGTCCGCCCCAGCGGCAACTCATAACGGTAATCTGGAGATGACATGGAGTCTAGGGGAGACAATGTCATTGCATCAGCCGGCAGAACAGGTTGAATGCGTGATAGCGACACCACTCCGACCGGGGCCAACGTTTCCGTAGTACGCAAAGTGGGGGCCTTCAAACCTCCCATAGATACCTTCACACTTTCACTCGGCGGCGCTGGAACAAAGGCAAGAAAATTCCTTTGATCCTGGTCACGCTCGCTCCGCGATAAAGAAGGCAGGCTCATTATTCCAATCGGGTCCACGCCGTGCCGAAGGGTCTCGGACCCTAAAGGCTTAATTGAGCGCAATTCCATGGCTTCCGCGGCATTACGTGGCGTTGCCATCGCAGAGGCTCGGCTGGAAGGGGTCAGAGGATCCTGCTGAATCGCACCGGTCAAGTCACGATTGAATGAAAAACTCTCCGTCTGCCTCGTTAGAATGCGCAGTTGCAGCTTTTCAGCAATGGCCTCGAGCAGCTTTTCTTCGGCGCGTCGAGGAAGCGGCGGTATTACGGCTATCGGCCCAAACTCCCCAGCGATCTTGGCCGAGGCCTGGGGAGAGTTGGGGATAGTTCCACTCGGACCGACTTCCGGCGATGGTCCGGCTTTGCCAAGGAAAGTCGCCAAAGCCGCATAATTCTCCGCGGCGGACCGATAGTCCGGCTTTAGCTCGAGGGCTCTCATGAAGTGGGCTTTAGCTTCCTGATACCACTTCCCCTCCTGCTGGACCACACCCAGGTTATTGTGCGCCGACGCCTCATCGCCGCCCGAAAGGAACGCCTGATAAGCGGACGCAAAATCTCCCAGCATACCCAGCGGGTAACCCAGGTTATTATAGGCGTTCTCGTTTTTTGGGTTCAGACGCAGGGCTTCACGGCAGGATACAACCGCGTCCTGATACTTACGGCTGCGCGCGTAACTAAAGCACAAGTTGTTGTGGGCATAGTCAAGCTCGGGACGAATGGCCAGAGCGCGTCGGTAGGCCTCCTGGCTCAAGTCATGATCCTTGCGCGCGTCATGAATCAATCCGAGAGTATTATAGGCCTCGGCAAAATCTGGCCGGAGCGCAATAGCTTTTTCCGCGGCGCTGAGCGCCCGGTTGCTCACGCCCCAGTCCAGCCAGAGCTTGCCGAGCCGCTCATAAGCCGGAGCGTATTTCGGGTCTTGATTCAGTATGTAATGGTACTCCGTGGAAGCCTGCTCCAATAACCCATGATTATGATAAAGCAACGCCAGCTTGAAGCGGCGGTTAATATCGTTGGGGTGACGCGCCACGTCGGCTTTGCCATCGGCAATCTCAGTAATGACCTGTTCCACCATTTGGCCACTTTGCAGCGGCCTTACGGCCGTGTTAGTCTTCGAGACCGCGTCGGAAGACTCCCAAGCCTTAACCGAAGTCTGCGCGCCGCCCGCCCTATTACCCCCCTTGGCTTTTTCCATACGCAAGCCATCCTGCAAGCGAAGCTTCGTCGAGTGAGCGCAAGCGGAAACCAATGCCAACGCCAGGAGAAGCAGGGTAGCCCTACGCTTTGCTCGGTTCTTATTCATGGTTTGCCTCATTGTATTTCAATCACTCCCCAGAAAGCCCGTCAGTAATCCGTAATTTCCCGCCCTGTCAGCCACTATTCCGTGATAATTCGCGGGCCGCCGGTTCCGCCGCTGGGAAGAAACTCCCGCACCAACTGAACGACCACAGGACCGCCAATGACAATGAAAAGCACCGGCAAAATGAAAATCGCCATTGGAATCATAAGCTTAATCGTAACTTTGGCGATCGCCTCCTCAGTACGTTGACGACGCATGGTGCGCATGGACTCCGAATAGACGCGAAGTGAGTGGGCCACACTGGTGCCGAACTTATCAGTCTGGATCAGCATAGTGGCTAGCCCGCTGGCGTCGTCAACGCCGGTGCGCGCGACAAAGTTGCGCAGAGCTTGATGGCGCGGCAGGCCCGATCGCATTTCAGCGCCCATCAAGTTAAACTCTTTGCTGATTTCAGGGTGAAGAATCTTAATCTCTTCGCCAATTTTCATGATGGCGCGACTGAGGCCCAGACCGGCTTCCACACAAATAATCAACAGATCGACCACATCGGGAAGCGCCGCTCGAATCTCATCTTTCCGACGCGCAATATAGATATTGAGCAGAAAACTCGGAAGCAAGAACCCAAAGAACGCGGAAACAATGGACAGCGCAATATGGACAGCCCGCACTTCGCCGGTCATAACAAAAGTCAAGAAAAGCATCGCTAACGGAAAAATCAGACTGAACGCGCCCTTGGTACCGTAGTAGTACGTTATGGCTTTCTCGGAGTGAAAGCCCGCTTGAAACAGGCGCTTCTGAGTCAAGCCGATCTCGGTTGAGGATTTGGGGGCGATCCCGCTCAACGACTTTAATACCGACTCAACCGTGAGCCGCCGCTTCTTTTCTTCTTCGGCCGTCTCTACCGACGGTTGCCTATTCCGACGAACGCCCTTACGTATTTTTTGGATTCGCTCGAGGATGGGATTCGGCCCTTCCAGGAGAAAGTAGGTCGACACAAACGTGAGGACCATAACACTAACAAAACTTAATCCAATTACCATACGCTACCTCGTCAATTCCAAAAAGGCGCTGAGTAGGTGTCTTAACCGGCCGCTAAAGTTCCTTGATGCGCAATAACCACCGTATAACAAATATGCCCGTGAACAACATGAAGCCGGCGACCTGCAGCAAGCCCTTACCCAGATCATCTTGGAACATGGGCTTTATATACTCCGGCGCCAATACAAACAGGCCAACAATGACGAAGAATGGCAGCCCCGTCATTAAATAGCCGCTCATACGCGCCTGGGCCGTCATGGCGCGGAGTTGGCGTCGCAACACAAAACGTTGACGAATCACACTCGCCGCATTCTCTAAAACCTCGGCCAGGTTGCCCCCGATGTCTTTGTGGATTAGCACGGCTGTCACAAACAATTTGACATCCGGCAGTGGTACTCGCTCCACAAAGTTAATCAGCGTCTGCCGAAGTGTCCATCCCAGGCTCTGCAAATTAAAAATAACTTTTAACTCAAGGCTAACCGGATCAGATAACTCGGCGGCCGTCATTTCTAACGCATTGGAGAAAGAATAGCCCGCCTTCAGCGCGCGGGCGAGCAAATCAAGGGCCTGCGGAAATTGGGACTCAAAGCGGTGGAACCGGCGCCAACGCATAATCGCAATATAAGCGATAGGCAGCGCTGCCAGCCCCACGGCCCACAACCAACAACTCAATAGCGATAGTTCTAAAATCATTAAGGAAAACGCAAACCCGCCCATGGCCAGCATGGCGCTGGCCAACAGCAGCATCCCAGCCTTAACACGCACGTTACTTTGATCAATCAGCTTCTGCAGCATCGCGGTTTGCTGAAATTTGGTCAGCATCACGTTTAACGCGGGAATATCGCTAACCGACATGTCTCTAAAAATCGAAGGGGTTTGCTCGGTGGGCGCCGCGTCGGCCGCCTCGCCTTTTTTGAACATGCGTATGCGACCCTTGACCTTGTCGGATTTCTCAAGCTTGGGATCGAAGGTCAAGAAAAAATAGAAAAAAACAAAAATGATCACGAAGATCGCAACAAAAGAAATTGTGAGAAGCATACTTTCCCCGACAAGAATCAGCGTATCTGAAACACATTCTCGAAGAGTGCGGGCGGCAAAGAAATCCCGGCGCCTCGTAACTTCTCGAGAAACATCGGACGCGTTCCCGCGCCATGAAACGCCCCAATGGTGCGCCCGTCCTTATCTATACCATATTTTTCAAAGGAAAAGAGCGGTTGCATTACAATGACATCCCGCTCCAACCCATGAATTTCCGAGATTGTAACAATCTTGCGCGTGCCGTCGGCCATACGCGACACCTGTATCACCAAGTTAATCGCCGAGGCAATGTAACGGCGAATCGATTTTTGTGGAATGTGCAGGTCCGACATACCCACCATGGTCTCCAATCGCGTCAAGGCATCGCGCGGCGTGTTGGCGTGAACAGTTCCCATCGAGCCTTCGTGGCCGGTGTTCATCGCTTGCAGCATATCGATGGCTTCGTCAGAGCGCACTTCGCCCACGATGATGCGATCAGGCCGCATACGCAAACTGTTAATCACCAAGTGCCTTGGAGTAATGGCCCCTTGACCTTCGATATTGGCCGACCGAGTTTCCAGGCTTATCACATGTTCTCGGCTTAGCCGCAACTCCGCCGTATCCTCAATGGTGATGATTCGTTCCGTATCCGGGATAAAGCTTGCCAGCATATTGAGCAAGGTAGTCTTGCCGGTTCCATTCCCTCCCGATATCAATATGCTCAAACGGCCCCGCACCGCCGCCTTAAGCACCTCGAGCATGGCCGGACTGAGGGAGTGATTCGCCAGCAGGTCATCGGCGGATAGCGGCTCACGCCCAAAGCGACGAATGGATAGCGCTGGGCCGCGGAAAGCCAGTGGAGGGATAATGGCATTTACGCGGGAACCATCGGGCAGGCGGGCATCCACCATCGGCATATTATCGTCAAGCCGCCGCCCAACTGCGGTCACGATGCGGTCAATAATCATCAGCAAGTGCTGATTGTCGCGGAAGCTTAGATTAGATCTGATAAGCTTCCCGCGGCGCTCGAAGTAAATGGTCCGATAATCGTTAACCAATATGTCCGTAATCGACGGGTCATCCATCAGCACTTGCAACGGCCCCAACCCAAACAGCTCGTTAACCAAATCATCCAGCAAGCGCTCCCGTTCGAGCAAGCTTAACGGGACATTTTCCTCCAACAGGAAGCCTTCAACGACGGGATATATCGCATCGGCCACCGCGGCCCGGCTCGTCATGCGCAACGTCTCGTCATAAGGAACTTTTTCCAGGAGTCGTTGATGGAGCCTCGATTTCAACTCCTGGTAGCTGTCGCTCTCGGCGCGCAAAGATCCAGTTTGCGACCGGCCATCCGGGCGATTTACAATTAAGGCTCGCTTCGCGGCGTCATCTCGTATCGTGATTCTTTCCATCAAAACTTCCTCGAAAACACCTGGGAGCGCCCCGACTACCGTCGGGGCGAGTCCTGTCACGGATCGTGTCCACCCTTGCCCCGACGGTAGTCGGGGCGCTCCCAGGGGTGTCGTTGCTATTTTCATACGTCGTGGTGCGCCCACAGGGCGCATGAACAACTCCTGTGAGGACACTGGACATCGCACTCCCGACGCCGGATTTTTTTTCATGGCGGAAATCCGGTAGCCACGCCAAGTCCGCGCGCTTTTTCATGGCTCAGCAAACTTCCATCTCATCCTCGAACAAGTCCAGTGGAATATGAATTCCCGACACGCGCAACTTCTCATAAAAACTCGGCTTGACACCGGTAGCCCGAAAAACGCCCACGACCGAATCATTAGGGCCAATGCCATACTTGTCAAAGGTGAATATATCCTGCATGACAATAATGTCTTGCTCCATCCCTTCCAGCTCGGAAATATTAACAATCTTCCGAGTGCCGTCGGACATACGGGACACCTGCACGATGACGTTGATGGCCGAGGCCATATACTGCCGAATCGCGCTTTCCGGAACATTGACATTGGCCATGCTGACCATGGTTTCCAATCGATCCAGCGCATCTCGCGGGCTGTTCGCGTGTATCGTGCTCATCGAGCCCTCATGGCCGGTATTCATGGCCTGTAACATATCCATAGCCTCGGCGGCGCGTACTTCACCGACCACGATACGATCCGGGCGCATGCGCAAGGCGTTAACTACCAACTGGCGTTGTGAGATGGCGCCGCGCCCTTCCACACTGGGCGGCCGCGTTTCCAGGCTGACCACATGCTCCTGGTGCAACTGCAGCTCTGCGGCGTCTTCGACCGTAATAATCCGCTCCGTAGAAGGAATATAGCCGGAGAGGATGTTAAGCAATGTAGTTTTCCCAGAGCCCGTACCGCCGGAGATCAAGACATTCAAGCGGCCCCGCACGATGCCCTTGAGTAACTCGAGCATGGCCGGGCTGCACGATCGGTTCTCCGTCAGATTGTTGGCGGTTAGCGGATTGCGGCCAAATCGCCGTATGGAGAGACTCGGTCCCCTCAAGGCCAGCGGCGGAATAATGGCATTCACGCGCGATCCATCCAGCAAGCGCGCATCCACCATCGGAGAGTGTTCGTCGATGCGCCGTCCCACACGAGAAACGATGCGTGTGATGACCTGCATCAAATGGTCGGCATCGCGAAAGCTGATATCGACTCTTTGCAGTTTTCCCCGCCGCTCGATGTACACGGTTTGGGGATCGTTGACCAATATATCAGAAATGCTGTTGTCATCCAGCAGCGGTTGCAAAGGGCCCAACCCGAATAACTCGTCAAAGATTTCCGCCACCAGCCGAGCGCGTTCGCCCAGACTCAGCGGCGCCGCCTCGGCCAGCAAGAAATTCTCGATGTACGGGTTTAACTCCCTTTCGATAGCCGCGCGGTCGCCCGTTCGCAAGTTTTCAATATTGAGCGACTTCATCACAGCCGCTTGTATGCGGTTTTTCAGGTCCGGAAAGGAGTCAGGGGCCGCCGGCGGATTCGCCTCAAATAGTTCGCGAGGTTTTTCCGGGTTGGGAGAATTATTGATGATGAGCGCTCGCTTGAGCATCCGCCTATCTCCTTAGGAGTGAGTGAAACCAGCTTTTTTCTTTTTGCCCATTTTGGGACGATGGCTGGAGGTTGGCCATCTTCTGGGTAAATTCGGCGATTGAACGCGCTACGGGGCTTTGACCGGACTCGTACAAAGGCGTACCGGTATTGATGGAAGTAATCGCGCTGGCGTAGTCATTGGGAAACGACCAGAAGATCGGCTTGCCCAGAGCTTTTTCCATTTCCGAAATCGTGATGTCCTGTCGTCGGTCAAAACGGTTGACGACCACCTTGACTCTCTCGGGCTTGTAACCCAGTCGCTCCAGCGTTTGCAGGCAGCGGAGCGTGTTACGCAACGAGGGCAAATCCGCCAGAGAAATAATCAGCACTTGATCAGAGCAATCAAAGGCCGTAATCGCGAACGGATCAAAAACATTGGAAGTATCAATCACGACGTAGTCGTATATCTCGCTTAATAAATTCAGAACGCCCCGCACTTGCTCGGGCCGTATGTTTAGCACCTTTTCCGGCTCCTCGCACGTGGCCAGCACATCCAGGCCAGTCTTATGCTTGGTAAGTAGCCCTCCGATCAAGGTGGCGTCCAGGCGATGGGAATTCTCAACCGCGTTGACAATACTATAACGAGCGGCTAAACCCAAAACAACCGCGGCCTCTCCCAGGTACATATCCAGGTCCACCAGCACCGTGTTTTTTTTCGAAAGATTGAGCAAATTCAGCGCAAAATTTGTGGCCAGCAACGTTGAACCACAACCACCCTTTGATCCAAACACGGTATAAATCTTGTTTCCCCGTCGGGCGGACGAAATCGCGGCTTCGCCCTGTCTGGAAAGGCGCATGGTCAAAGCCAGCAGACTCTCGAGTCGGATCGGCTTTGGAATGAATTCCAACACACCGGCTTGCATCAACCGTAGCATCGTACTGGTATCATTGCTCTCATAGGCCGCTAGGACCGTTGGGGGAATGGTGAAATCCAGAAGCTTACGAACGGTGACCAGTATATTGTCAAGGTCCGGTGCGTGTGGGCCAACGTCTACTAGAGCCAGATCTACGCCCAAGCTCTCAATCTGCGTAAAGAGTTGGCGGTCGAGCGCCGAATAATATACGGTGCACTCACCGCGTAGCTCCACGGAATCCAAGCGCAACAGGATCTCTTTGACGCTCTCCCGAAATTTTTCATCAGGACTTATTACTAATAGCGTTAGCTTCTTGTCTGCCAAACTGTACACCTAATTTCTGGATACGGCTCGTCCTTGAGTTTTTAAAAGAATTGTCACTACTCAGCCAGTGCCTTTAGCTCCGTAGGAGCGACCAGTTTATAGCAAGAATCCATGCGTGAGTTCGAACAAGCCCCGTAGGGGCGGCCTGCGTAAGGTTGATTTCGTCGACGAACGCGTCCGGACAGGTCGCTCCTACGGAGCTTTAGGACCTACCACAGGAATCGCTACTACAAACAGGTCGCCCCTACGGGGCTGAGACGCATTGCCTGAGTAGTTACTAAACGCCCTATAAAGCACAACGCCTAGCACACGGATTATACGTCCGCCTTCGCGCAGTGGTCAATATCATTCTCGGACAAGCGCTACTCTTGACTTTGGAGTAGGCCTACCTTAAACTCTCTGGCGTTGGCGCGAGCTAATCATGAGCAATCAGGCAGTCGGAAATGTGAAGGCCCGCCTAATGATGGCAACGAAAGTCACGGTGCTGACCGGGGCCGGCGTATCGGCCGAAAGCGGAATTCCGACCTTCCGCGGTACGGAAGGGATGTGGCAAAATTTCCGTGCGGAAACCCTGGCCACTCCCGAAGCTTTCGCCGAGGAACCGTTACGGGTCTGGCAATGGTATGATTGGCGACGGGGACTCATCGCCGCCAAGTCGCCCAATGCCGCTCACATTATTCTCGCAGCTTGGGCAAAGCGATTTCCACAGTTCCGCTTAATCACTCAGAATGTTGATGGCCTGCATGACCGCGCTGGAAATCACGAGATCCTCAAGCTGCACGGCGATATCTGGTGGTTGCGCTGCACCGTATGCGGAGAGGAAACGTGGGATAACCGATCGCCGCTGCCTTCGCTTCCGCCCCGATGTGCCTGCGGGCATCTGCTTCGTCCCGGGGTAGTGTGGTTCGGAGAAGGCTTACCCACGGCGATATGGGAGCGCGCCGCAAAGGCCGCCCAAGATTGCCAATTATTTTTTTCTATAGGAACCTCGGGCTTGGTGCAGCCGGCCGCTTCCTTACCGATCATGGCCAAGACCAGCGGAGCCTACACCGTGGAGATCAACGTGGAGCGTACCGCGATTTCATATGAGATGGACGAAGTGCTGCTGGGCCCTGCGGCGCAAGTACTGACGGAGCTAGGCGCGTGATACTTTACTTCGATCCCTTTGCCGGAATTAGCGGCGACATGACCATCGGCGCATTGATCGACGCCGGGTTGCCGCTCGTTGAGATTCAATCCGAATTGGAGAAGCTCGGGTTAACCGGATATACGCTCACCGCGCAGAAGGTCCTACGGGCCGGAATCTCAGCCACCAAGTTCGACGTGATTTTAACGGCCCCCTCCGATGCGCCCAATGAAAGTCATCATGGACGGTCGTTGACTCACATCAACCAAATGATTGAGCGCAGTTCCCTGTCCACTTGGGTTAAGGAGCGGGCCTTACTTGCGTTTACCAGGCTGGGAGACGTTGAAGCAAAGATTCACCAGCAGTCGATTGAAAAAGTTCATTTCCATGAAGTCGGCGCTATAGACTCGATTGTAGATATTGTCGGCGCCCTCATCGGTATGGAGAAATTTGGCATTAAACATTACCTATCGGCGCCGGTCAACGTGGGTCGGGGCTTTGTCCATACGGAGCACGGCGTCCTTCCGGTGCCGGCGCCCGCCACGGCCGAGCTGTTGCGGCAGGCTCCCACGTACGCGCATGAGATTGAGGGAGAACTGACTACGCCTACCGGCGCCGCCCTGCTGGCGACCTTGGTGGAGCGTTATGGCCCGCAACCACCCATGCGTGTGCAACAGATCGGGTATGGCGCCGGTCGCCGGGTTTATCCATCCTTTCCCAACGTCTTACGACTGTTGGTTGGCGAGGCGGATGCTCCGGCGGTCTTTGAAGGGAACGCCGATGAAGCGGTGGCCGTCATAGAGGCTAACATAGACGATATGAGCCCGCAGCTCTATGCCCACTTCATGGAGAAAGCCTTGCAGATGGGGGCGCTGGATATATTTCTTACGTCCGTGCAAATGAAAAAGAATCGCCCGGGCGTTCTGCTGAGCGTTATTACTCCACCAGCTTTGCGCGAGGCTATCACGGAACTGGTCTTTCTGGAAACGACAACGATCGGAGTTCGCTACACCATCATGCCGCGGAAAACCTTGTCGCGCGTACAGACGCCGGTCGAAACGCCTTATGGGCGGCTGCGCGTCAAGACGTCAATGCTGGGCAGCCGTATCATGAACTACGCCCCGGAATATGAAGATTGCCGGCAAGCGGCCGAGCGCTGCGGTGTGCCGCTGAAGGAAGTTTTCGCCACGGTTAACAAAACATTTCTCGAAAAGGAAATCCCCGCATGGAAAACTCGTTAAAACCTCAGGAATCAGCGGCCGCGACCACCGAGCCGGCGCCGGCTTCGCTGCCGGCTCAGCCCACCGTCGCAAAGCCGGTCCGAATTTCGATTGAAGATTTTGCGAAAATCGAGCTTCGCGTCGGTGAAGTGTTGGAGGCGGAGAAAGTCAGCGGTTCAAAAAAGCTGATCAGATTGCTTGTGGATATCGGCGATGCGAAACGGCAGATTGTGGCCGGCATCGGCGACGCGTATCAACCCGAAGCCTTGCTGCATAGAAAGGTGGTGATCGTCGCCAACTTGGAACCGCGTAAACTGATGGGCCTTGAATCAGACGGCATGATCGTCGCGGCATCGAATGGGCCAGACCCAGTGCTGGTGGCCTTTACCGAGCCGGTGGCCGTTGGCGCGCGGCTGCGCTAGCCTGCAAAGCCGCTTGTGCGGCTTGACGCAGCCAGGCGATGGTTCGTCGGCGGTTCAAAGGCTTGGCAACATGGATGGGAAATGTTTATCGACTCGCATGCGCATTTAGAGATGCCGCAGTTTGATTTGGATCGGCGCGACATGATTCAGCGGGCGATCGATGCCGGTGTCCAAACGATTCTTAATATCGGCAGCGCCGAGCCGGGTACGGACTCCTTACAAAAGGCCTTTGATCTGGTCGAGCGCTACGATATTTTGTATATGACGATAGGCGTGCATCCGCACGAAGCTCGGCAGGTCACCGAGGCTTATTACGAATCGCTGGTCGCTGCGTCGAGTCACCCCAAGGTCATTGCATGGGGCGAGGTCGGATTGGATTACCACTATGACCACTCTCCGCGGCAGATTCAACGTGACGTATTCCGGCGTCAGTTACAAAGCGCGCGCCGTGTAAACCGTCCGGTGATTGTGCATACACGCGCCGCCGATGATGATACGGCGGCGATTCTTCGGGAAGAATGGGGACAAGGCGCGCTCCGTGGCATTTTGCACTGCTTCAGCGGCGGGGAGGCCTTGGCGCAGGCGGCGCTCGCTATGGGTTTTCTCGTTTCTTTCTCAGGCATTATTACATTTAAGGGCGCGCACGACTTGCGGGAGGTCGCCGGCAAAATCCCGTTGGATCGAGTGCTGATTGAGACGGACAGCCCGTATCTGGCCCCGGTTCCTTACCGCGGCCGTCGCAATGAGCCGGCTTTTGTATTGGAAGTGGCAAAAACCTTGGCGCATATTCATAATGTAGCCGTTGAGGAAATCGCGCGGCACACGCGGCTTAACTTTCAGAGGTTTTTTCAGTTGAGCTAGTCTAGGCAACGGAGAGTTACTCAATTTAGGATTTGTCTACCGCTTAGGTAGCGATTACTATTTGAACGGTCACCAATTAACAGACCGGGAGCGGTAGCGACCGGGTGGGTAACCCTTCCGCAACGGGCTGACCCGGTCGCTACCGCTCCCGGTTCTGTAGGCGTAGGGCCCCTCCAAAAGAGTAGTTTGTGCTCGTGTGCCGTATAGATGCTTTCCAAGTTCATTGGCTTTTTGATGAGAGGCGGATTTGACACCTGAGGAAATTTTCAAACTAATTGAGCCGGAGCTACAGGCCGTCGAACACGAGTTGGCTCGCCAAATTGAATCGGATGTTCATTTGATTTCTCAGGTGGGGCGGTATATACGGAGCGGCGGTAAACGGGTGCGACCGGCCTTATTGCTGCTTTCGGCAAAATTCTGCGACTACCAAGGCGAAGACGCCATAGCTCTGGGCGCGGTAGTTGAGATGATTCACAGCGCTACGCTGGTCCATGATGATGTCATTGATGAGGCGGAAATCCGTCGCGGCCGCGCCTCGGTGAACGCCGTTTGGGGTAATCAATTGCCGGTGCTCATGGGCGACTGGCTATATGCCTCATCTATGAAACTTACGATTTCTCGCCGTAATTTCAAGATCCTCGATATTTTGGTGGACGCCACTAAACAGATGATCGAGGGCGAGCTTCTGCAGTTAGGCCTCAACGGCAATATCGGCATCACCGAGGCCCAGCATCTTGAAATATCGCGACGCAAAACGGCGCATCTTTTTTCGGCCTGCGCGCGCATCGGCGGTGTGCTTGGCGACGTTGCCGCCGCGCAAGAAAAAGCCCTCGCCGACTTTGGATTCAACATCGGCATGGCTTTTCAATTGATCGATGACTTGCTGGATTTCACCTCTAGTGAAAAAGTGCTCGGAAAACCGGTCATTAGCGATCTCAAGGAAGGAAAATTGACCTTGCCTCTGATTTATCTCATGCGGCTGGGTATTGCAAAACATGCTCAAATGGTTGAAACGGTTGTTCGTGAAAATGGCTTCAATTCGGTCCACCAGGACGAGCTCATTGACCTGCTGCGAGAGTATAAGACCCTCGATCAGGCTCGTTCCAAAGCCTATGAATTCGTCGAAGCGTCCAAGCAGAATCTTAGAATTTTCAAAAACACCCCGCTTAAACAGGCCCTGCTAAGCATTCCCAACTTCATCGTAGAGCGTGATCGATAACGGAGACTGTTGCCGGTCTCCGCCCAACTAATTAAGGGCGAAGGCAAGGAGTACTTTGGAAATTTCAAGCATCGGTCTTTAGTGCGTGTGTTTGCCATTATTACCTGGACTAGCGCTTCGGGCGCGCCCTCGTATAAGATCCTACTGCAACTTTTTCTCATTTGATGTGTCTATAGAGGCACTGCGGTTGGCTAAGTGGATGATGACGTAGAAGGTTGGAACTAAGAACGGCTAAGTTATTCGGAAAGGGAACCCAAGCATGTGGGAATTTAAGGAATTCAAATCCAATCGAGAGGAAGTTTTTAACGCCTTTCGGCAGTCAAAAGACGCACGGCTGAAAGAACGTTTTTATTCTGTGCTTCTCGCCTACGACGGGCTGAGCCTCGGGGAAATTGCGGTTACGTTGCGCCGCGATTTCTCTACGGTCCGTCAATGGCTCCAGCTTTTCAACGAAGGCGGGCTGGAAGGCATTCGCAAACCCATCACTCGCACGTCTAAAACCCCACCCAAGCGACCTCTGGCTTCTCTTGATAGCCGCGGGTTTATCCCCGACGCGACCTAATCCGGACTTTTCTCCATGTGAAAACTCGGCATCGTTCACGGGTTGCCCTCGTGAGTTGACCCGGCGCAAACGTCCTTGGCGGCAAGGATCCCCTCACGAGGCTGACCAACGTTGGTCACCGATTTTCATGAACCAGAATGAACCCTAAAATCAGGTAGTAGATGATCCAGAGAAAACCGGTTTTTTATTATCCAGCCAGGGGATAACCATATCTTTAAACTTTTCCATTTCGCTGAGCAAGGCCGGCAGATTTCTTT
>JACOSC010000274.1 GCA_016179055.1 Acidobacteriota bacterium | reverse complement strand
GTTCAATCTTGGGAGGAGCTGCGGAACCGTATCCTGCAAGGCATTGCTGAAATCAACCAGGCTCCAGTGGTGCATCGTTGGAAAAAGTTCGAAGCCCTCTCAGCATAATGGATATGTTTCAATGAAACGATATACTAGTGGACAACTTGGCACTCTCAAGTTCATAAATTAACCAACGAGAAAGGATTCTTAATCGTTAGAAGGTACCCTATGAAAGTCCTCATCCTACTGACGGATTTGTTTGATGCCGTGGGAGGGATTCAGACCTTTAACCGGGCGCTGGTAAAGGCGCTGAGTGAAATAGCTGAGAAAAAAGGCGGAGGCGTTACCGTGTTGGTGCTTAACGACGGCAGCGGAAGTGAGTTGGCGGGGCGCTATATGACGACTCCGCACTCCACGTTCAAAGGTTTCCACAAAAACAGATTTCGCTTCGTGCTGTCGGCGATTCGGGAAAGCCGCGACGCCGACATGGTTCTGTTCGGCCACGTCCATTTTTCTCCCCTGGCGTGTGCGATGAACTCGGTTAAGAAGTGTTTGGTGGTTCACGGAGTAGATGTGTGGAGGCGATTAGTGGCGCTCCAGAGGTTAGGAGTCGCGCGCATGGACCATATCTTGTCGGTGAGCGACTACACCAGGGGTCAAATGGCCAAGTATAACGGAACGGCGCTAAACCGCTTTTTTATTCTCCCCAATACGCTTGAGCCATTCTACGGGAATGGGGCGGTGCCGCCTTCACGCCAATGGTTAGGCCTACCGTCAGGGAAAATGATCCTTAGCGTATCCCGTTTACAGGCTTCAGAATATTACAAGAAACTAGATTCGGTTATCGAAGCGATGCCGGCGGTCTTACAGAAAGTGCCGGATGCGTTTTATGTATTGGTGGGCGATGGCAACGATCGACCGCGGTTGGAGCAAATGGCCAAGCGACTGAGTGTGTCGAACAGAGTGATCTTCGTCGGCCGAGTGCCGGACAGTCTCCTGCCGGCCTACTACCAGTCGAGCGATATTTTTGTTCTACCAAGCTTAAAGGAAGGATTCGGAATCGTTTTCCTTGAGGCCATGTACTACAGCAAACCCTGCATTGGCGCCCGTGCGGGTGGGGTGCCTGAGGTCATCGTCGATGGAGAAACCGGGTTGCTGATTGATCCGGGAGACGCCGAATCATTGACGGACACTATGGTCCGACTTCTTAATCATGAAAATCTGCGTGTGGAAATGGGCCGGGCTGGTCGGGAACGACTGGAGCGAGAGTTCTCCTTTAGCAAGTTTCAAGGGAGGCTGCAGAAGGCGCTATGGTGAGGGACACGTATAGAGAAAGAATGTATGAGCGTTATGTTACAACCCACACGTCTGTGTTGTACGATCTCTCCTGCGAGGCCTTTAAGAGACAACAAGCAGCCTTCGAGTCCTACATGGAAAGCCACTTGCCGGAGGATAAATGGGCGAAGATACTTGACGTGGGTTGCGGCGCCGGGGCTTTCTTACATTATCTCCATGAAAAAGGTTATGCGAATGCCACCGGCATCGATATCAGTCCTGAGCAGGTAGCGATGGCACAGAAATTAGGAATAAAGAATGTCGAATGCGCAGAGGTCATGGAGTATTTAGAAGATAGCCCCAACAGATTCGACGTGGTCACCGCCTTGGATGTTTTGGAGCATTTTAAAAAGGAAGAAGTAATCCCACTGCTCGAGGCGATTCGTGCTTCATTACGATCCGGGGGTGTCATTATTTTGCAGACGCCGAATGCAGACGGACCTTTCGGATCGCGTTATCGCTATGCAGACTTTTCCCACGAGGTGGTCTTCACGCGGACGAGTATATCCCAAGTGTTGGCAATGGCCGGTTTCCGGCGGATCGCTGTTTATCCTACCGGACCGGTCTGTCATGGAATCCTCAGCGCTGTCCGTTGGATTTTGTGGCAGGTCATTAAAACTTTGCTGCGCGCGTACTTGGCCGTCGAAACCGGCTCCTTTCGGGGCCACATTCTAACTCAAGACTTGCTGGCCGTGGCCGTAAAAGAATAATATGCCGACTAGCCGGAATTCCTTTTATGAGGAACAGTATCGTGGCAAGGTGTATGCCGCGGGGATAGCCGACCGCGCCGAGTGTGCGGGCTTAAGATCATTCATTGAGTCTTATGACCTGGACACCAAACGAATTCTCGAACTGGGTTGCGGCCGCGGCGCCTTCCAGCACATGGTGGCCGATTGGATTGGGGTGGATCTAGCCCGCTCCGCCGGCCGTAGCATTGAAAAGCCATTTGCCGCCGCTTCGATCGAGGCCTTGCCATTTGCCGATGAAAGCTTTGATGCGGCGTGGAGCATTACTGTCCTCGAGCACGTGCTTCAGCCGGCAGTAGCCCTGGCAGAAGTAAGGCGAGTTCTCAAGCCGGGCGGCGTTGCCTACTTGGCTCCGGCGTGGCACTGTCGCCCTTGGGCAGCGCAGGGCTTTGAGGTCCGCCCCTGGTCGGATTTTGACTGGAAGGGTCGGCTCATAAAAGCAACGATTCCTCTGAGAAACGCGCTCTGGTTCCGGGCGGTTCAGACGCTTCCAAGAAGGCTGGCCCGCGAAGTACAATGGTTGATAAACCGTCGCGACTCCACGGATCTCCATTATCGAAAACTTGACGCCAATTACGAGACCTATTGGATCACCGACGCGGATGCCTGCAGTGCGATGGATCCCCATGAAATGCTGATGTGGTTCCTGAGTCGCGGTTGGAAAACTCTGAGCCATCCGACGATACTAAAACGGTTATTGGCCAGGCATGGGGCGATCATTGTTCAGAAGCCGGCGAGGCCTGATGGCTTTAGGCCAGGCGCTGAAGAGAAGGCAGCTCGGAAAGAGATCATCGGCGTTCCAGTGTCCTCAGCGAGGGTTCAAACGCCGGCAAACGTGCGCAGCGGGCCGCCGGAGACTCCGGTCTCCCCTAACGCCAAAAGTGCTCGCCGCCGGTATCGTGCGGTGATTTTGGCTTCACATATGATTCAGTATCAAGCGCCTCTATTTCGGGCGCTGGCCAGTTGGCCGGATATTGAAGTGACCGTATGGCTCTGTTCAGACTGGGGGCTGGCGCCCTACCGCGATGAGGGGTTTGGGCAGGAAGTACAGTGGGATGTGCCCTTGCTGAACGGGTATCGCTCGGAGTTCTTAACCAACGTGAGCTACAAGCCAAACCCGTCTCGGTTTTGGGGTTTAATTAATCCCGCCGTCGCCTGGCGATTGCGGCCGGCCCAGGTCGACGCCGTGATTGTTCACGGTTGGTATCGCTGCACAAACTGGTTAGCTATGCTTACGGCGTTTTTATTCCGGGTGCCATTGCTGCTGCGAGGGGAGTCGAATCTGTTGCCGGTGCGTTCGCCGGTGAAGTCGGCGATCAAGCGGATCGTGTTGTCATGGCTGTTCAAGCGCGTGAGCGCTTTTCTGGCGATTGGCCGATTTAACGCGGACTTCTATAAGGCCTATGGGGCGCCGGCGGATAGGATATTCGCGGTTCCCTACGCTGTGGATAATGATTTTTTTATGGCCAAAGCCGATACGCTGCGGCCGCAGAAAGTCGAATTAAAAAAGCAAATCGGTGTCGCCGCCGACTGCCCAGTGATTCTCTTTGTGGGGAAGCTGACCGACGTCAAGCGCCCTATGGACCTCTTGAGAGCGTTTGCCGCCGTGGCCACGCGTCAAGACGCGGCCCTGATATTTGTGGGCGATGGCCCTCGGCGGCCTGTCCTGGAACAGTTTGTTAAGGATAGAAATCTAGCGCAGGTATACTTTGCTGGCTTCCAGAACCAAACCGAATTGCCCCGCTTCTTGGCGATCGCCGATATTTTTGTCCTTCCGTCCGGCTTTGAGCCCTGGGGGCTGGCCGTCAACGAAGCCATGTGTTTCGGTCTGCCGATAATTGTCAGCGACCAGGTGGGGGCCGGCGGCGATCTGGTCCAACATGGGTTGAATGGATACGTTTACCCAGTTGGCCAGACGTCGGTATTGACCGATTATCTAGCGCGCCTTCTAAGCGATCCCGCGCAAAGACGGCAAATGGGCAAGGCTTCGCTGGCGCGCATACAGCCATGGACCTATCAAGAAGATGGCAAGGGAATCCTGGACAGCCTGGCCCGGGTTTGCGACAGCCCACGGCCGGTTTAAACACGGGCTGGAAGTAGCGCCACATATCTTTCAAACGCGAATCTGACCAGACAGGGAAAGTTGTTCTTCTCACCACGAAACCAAAAGAGAATGGCCTAAAGGAGACGCTAGGTGCCCTACGAAATGGATAGCGTGGCCTCCGTGACGCCGGAATGGAGCGGCGCCGGCGATCGCGTCCGCCCGGCGCGCGCTTCGGAAAAAGGAGTCGCCGGCGCGGGGTCGGCCGCCCCGGCCGCTGTGGGAGTGCCGTTTGGCGCGCGGGCAATGACTCGCGTGAGCAAAGGTGTTGGCGCCCTCTTCCTTAATTCCGCCGTAAATGTCCTCGGCCAGATCAGTCTGGTGCCGATCGCCCTGGTGGCATGGGGCGCCGCCCGTTATGGAGAATGGGTGGCGCTGACCGGCCTGGTGATCTTAGTGAAACTGGCTGACCTCGGCTTGCAAACTTTCGTGGTAAACCGGTTATGCGCGAGCTACGCGCGCAATGAGCGGGAGGAGATGCATAGCGTTTTGCATAGCGCCCTCCGGGTTCAACTTCCCTTGGTGGGCATCGTCCTATTGCTGCTGGCGGCCGGTTTATGGCTGGCGCCGCTTGACCGCATCCTGCGCGTTCATTCCATCGCCGGCTTTGAACTGGCAGCGCTTGTTCTGCTGGTGGCCTTCGAGGTACTGATCGCCGCGCCCATGGGCGTTATTATCGGATTATATCGGGCAACCGGGCGCTTCCCGAGATCAGCCATGATCGGAGCCTGCCAACAATTCTTATTGGTTGGTTTGACATTGGCGCTGGTTGCAGGGCGGGCAAGCTTCTTGTCTCTCGCGCTGGCCCGTGTGGGTGTTGTTCTACTGGGAGCTGGATGGGTCATCTATGATCTTGGTCACCTGTACCCTTGGCTCCGTCTCTGGCCCTCGCTGGGGGCCTGGCGAGAGGGCGTGGCCATGATGGGCCCTGGCCTTTTCTTTCTTCTAATTCCTCTGGCTGATTATTTATCCGCGCAGTTTACGCTGCTTGTGATACAGAAGACGCTGAGCAGCGGCGAAGTGAGCCGATTGGCGACGCACCGAACCCTGGTAAATGTTGCGCCGATGGTCAGCAACCTCCTTATGTATGCGATGTGGCCGGAGCTGACCGCGCTCTATGCGCGCGAGGAAAGCAGCCGGCTCGTACGTGTGCAACGGAGCCTGGCCCGTTTGAACGTGTGGCTGGTCGGCGCCGTGATATTCGGCATGTTGCCGCTTATCCCTTGGATCTATCCGGCATGGACAGCCGGACAACTGGCCTTAGACTCGTGGACCTTGACGTTCCTTATCACGCGGACTCTGCTCTGGGGGATGTGGAATGCTAATTTGGTGGCGCTTCTTGCCACCAATCGACACAAGCGTGCAACGCTCGGGCTCTTGGGCAGTGCGCTGATCACCAGCGCCCTGGCGATGATTCTCGTCCCCATAATGGGGATGCGCGGCGCGGCGTTGGCGGCGTTGCTCGGGGATCTTTGCGTCGTCGCCTGGTTCATTCCCATCCTCGCTGCCCGAGCCGCCGGCGACAGCGGAGTGGGACTTATGCTGGACGTGGGATCGGCCCTGTTGAAGGGTATCGGCATCCCGGTGGCCTTCGGTTTTTTGTCTTGGTTTCTGTTGCCGGTCGCGATAATGCGCTATCTCATCGTTCTTCCCCTGTGCGGCATGTTGGCGGGGGTGATCATTTGGCGGCAATTGATTCCTTTTGAACGGCAGCTAGTGCTTCACTTCTTCCGGAGCGCCCGCCAAATGTTGGTAACCCGCTGCCGTCGCGAGGGCCTCCCAGCCTAATTTCCGGCCGACTTCGTCGCGCCCGCCCGAACCGCCTACAGGTAAAGCTGAGCACATCTTCTATGAGATTATTATCTATCCCATCGCCTAGAGCACCATCACCTAGAGCTCCACGAAAGCTGGTTGCCGGGGAGGCTTCTTGGGGACAATGGACGGGAGTCAAGATCCACGGCGCGGGGGTCTCGACCATCTTCCTTCTGTATCTTTGCTTGGAGAGTCCCTCCGCTATTCTGATCCTTGGCGGCCTTATCAGCATTCCCACCTACTTGATGCTCGGTGCGTTGGAGGGGAGGAGATCGCCGCTTTATTTCAGCCCCTTATCTTTTTATTTTTTTTGGTATAGCGTGGGGCTAGGACCATCAGCTATTTATATGGGGAATATTGCTTCCACAGGCCAGTGGATAGCATTCTCACCCCCGACGGTTCCCCCGGATGATGTGGCCATGGGTTACCTTATCTTTCTCGCCGGTTCGTTTGCCCTTCATGCGGGGCTCCAGTGGTTGCGACCGATCGGGTCGGAGGATGCCGTCCCGAGTCGACTTACCCTGCGCGGCGGACGGCTGGGGTGGCTTATTCTGTTGTGGGCTATTGGGCTGTGGTCGGTGTGGAGCCCGGAATGGGTTATCCCACTCGGCGCTCCGGGACGGATCTTTCAGTGGGCGCCTATCGCCGCTCTTTCCGCCTTTGCTTTAACGCCGCGGGCGAAGCTAGGGCTCTCTCGATCCAGCTTCACCTTTGTGCTGGGGACTGGCACGACGGGGCTATTTGCTGCCAATCTCATGTCATATTCCAAATCCTACATCATGTTCTCATTGATCCCCCTGCTGTGGCTTTTTGTCGTACATCGATCTTTGCGACGATGGCTGCCCATCATGGGTTTCGCATTCGTGGCATTTTATCTGTTCGTCGTAGCGCCGATCGTCATGACCGCGCGATTAAGTCCGTTGCGGCCGAATGAAAGCCCAGCCGAACATCTGGCCAATACTTTTGACGTCTGGCGAAGTGAGGGCATTCAATTCGCTTCAAATTCTTACTTCGGCGATCAGATTGACGCATTCCTAATGCGCCAGTTCGACCCCATTGCCGTGAGTTTTATCATTGGGGAAGTGAAGACCTATGGGTTGCAGCTTGGCTCCACGGCAGCCTATGCGGCTTACGCTTTTATCCCAAGAATCCTGTGGCCGGAAAAACCCGCCGTGACGCGCGGGGCGTGGTTTGCCTACTATGTCGGCTTCGCGCCCAGCGAAGAAGAATCCACCATGTCGCTCGGCATAACGGCTACGGGCGAGTTGTATTGGAACTTTGGGGTAGCGGGAGTGGTGGTTGGCATGTTCACCTTGGGGTGCTTGATGGGACTACTTTGGCGAATGGCCGGGGCTGACCCCCGTGGAAATCCGCTCTATATGCTGCTGTACGTTATTACCATGCTGAGTATGGTAAACATGTCGGAGGCCGTTACGGTTTTGGTAACAGTGGCGGTCGCCTTCCTCACGTTCAAGGCGGCGTTCATCGCGCTGAGCTTGTTGCGCCGCCCGGATAGGAGACCTCATGTCGTCTTCACGACCTGAAACACTGACGCATCCGACATACGAGGCGCCGGCGAAGCCGAGCAAGATCGCGAAAATGCTGCAAAGGGGGACGGCGTCTTGGAACGCACGCGGGGTTCCTCGGCTGCTCTACGCTACACGGCGGCCGGTCATGGGTGAAGCGCGGCGCTTCTTCGACTTGGACCATGACATCCGCCTGGTCCTTGAACCGGATGATTACTTCCAATGCATGATGTTCTATGGTCGCTATTCACCCGAGATTCTGGAAACGCTGGAGCATTTCGTGACGCCCGGCGACGTTGTGCTGGATGTCGGCGCACATATTGGCTACTTCACTCTTCATTTGGGTCGCTTGGTTACGCCGTCCGGCCGCGTATACAGCTTCGAGCCGGACCCGAGAGCCAGGGTCTCCTTGACCCAGGCCGTGGAGGCCAATCGGATGACCTGCGTGAAAACATTTCCTGTGGCGCTCTCCGGGCGTGAAGGCGAGTTGGAGTTCAATCTCTCGCCGCAACTCGGTTGGTCAACCGCGGTCAAGAATAGTCACTTACCGGATCTTATCCCCATCATCGTTCCAACCGTCCCACTGGACTTGCTGGTCGTGCGCGGAGAAGTCTCGCCAAATATTCATCTGGTAAAAATAGATGTAGAAGGCTTCGAGATGGAAGTGCTCAGCGGAATGCGCAAGCTCTTGCGGGATAGTCGTCCAATGCTGGTCATGGAGGTCAATGAGCAAATGTTGAGGGCGCAGGGAGACAGTCCGGCCGCGCTAATTGCCCAGGTGAAGTCATTCGATTACGATGTGTATGCGATTGCCCGCCGAAGCGTATGGTGGTGGTGGAGAAAGCCGACGGCCATACCTGGACTGAGCCTGGCTCATCCTACCTGTAACAGTGGCGACGTGGTTTGTATCCCGAAAGAAAAGCGCCTTTGGACCGATGCGTCCGAGGCCAAGCGAAGGCCTTGAATTATGAAACTGAAGATCCTCTTCTTGGGCGAAAATTGGTTTGGCAGTTGCGCGCGGGCCTGCGCCTATGCGCTACGGCGGTTGGATTGTGAAGTCCGAGACATTGATGGTCAAACCTTTTTTCCACAGGTCAGAAGACTGGGGTCGAGGATGGCTCTCCGATTGTTGGAAAGGCGACTTATTCGTGAGTTCAATGATATCATCCTGGATGTCGCCTCTACTTTCCGGCCCGACCTCTTGTTGGCTTTTAAAGGACCACAGGTTGAGGTTGGAATATTGCAATCTCTCCGAGAACAAAAGATCGCTTTGTATAACTATTATCCCGATACGTCAGCCTTTGCGCATGGGGCATTGTTGGAAAGAAGTCTTCCCGAGTACGATTGCGTATTCTATACCAAGCGATTCTGGGATCGCGACGTCCAATCCCGCATACGACTGCGCGCATCGATGTTCGTGCCTCACGGATATGATCCGGAAGTCCACTATTCTTGGCCGCTATCTGAACGCGATACGCGCCAGTACGGGCATGACGTGGGCGTCATCGGGACTCACACCCCACATAAGGAAGACCTGCTGACTGAATTGTTGACGATGATGCCGAATGCCGACCTGCGAATATGGGGCAACTTGTGGGCAGAGCGATGCAGGTCGCCTTTGTTGAAGCGGTATATCGTTGGCTCGCCCCTCCTGGGCAGCGATTACGCGAAGGCCTTGCAAGCCATTCGAATTAATCTTGCCATCATGTCCGGCGTGGCTTCCGGCGCTTCGCAAGGAGACGAAACAACGACAAGGACCTTTGAGATTCCTGCCTGTGGCACGTTCATGCTGCACGAAAGGTCCCACGAGGTTCTCGATCTTTACGAAGAAGGGAAGGAAATCGCCTGCTTCGGCTCCGCCGCGGAGCTGTCGGAAAATATTGTGTACTATTTGGGCCATACGGATGAGCGGGAAGTCATTGCAGGCGCCGGGCGCCGACGTTGTGTGCCGGCTTATGCATATGACAATCGTATGGCTGAGATCCTCAAGTGGCATTATGACCACTGCGGGCAAGAAGAAACGCCAGAGCGTTTGCCGGCGATCCTTCGCTGATGCCGGCCGATGATGAGAAGTTTGAGGGCGCCTAATCCTCGGTGGGAGGCTGATAGCCCAAACCAAAGTTCTCTTAACGCAGCTTATGTTAAAAGTTCTTCATATTATTCCGTCGTTTTATCCCGCTCATATTTACGGCGGCCCGATAGAGTCGGTCTATAGACTGACCCAGGCCCTCAGGCGGCGTGGATGTGAGGTGCGTGTGTTGACCACAGACGCCAATGGACCCTATAAGACATTGGATGTGGTAACGAACAAGGAAATATCTCTCTGCGAGGGAATAAGTGTGCGATATTGCAAGCGCTGGGCAGGCGATGACATCTCTCTCCATTATTTGCGCGTCTTGTCTTCGTACATACGTTGGGCCGATTTAGTGCACCTTACGGCGGTCTACTCCTTTCCCACAATTCCGGCGCTGCTGGGCTGCCGCATTTATGGAAAACCACTGGTATGGTCGCCGAGGGGTAGTTTGCAACGATGGCACATGTCGAGGCATTGTTGGTCCAAGGCCATATGGGACTGGATCTGCCGAGGAGTATCGCCAAGAGCACTAATGGCTCACGCCACCTCAGAGGCCGAAGCCATAGAAAGCGCCGAGCGGCTCGGCGGCGTCAAGACGGTTGTTGTCCCCAACGGGATGGATATTCCCGCGGAGGTGGCACACATCGAGTGTAGGGAGAGGCTCCGTCTACTCTATCTAGGGCGCCTCCATCCGATCAAGGGGATAGAGAATCTGTTGTCAGCCTGCGAGTTGCTGAACAGAAACTCGGGCCGCGCGTGGTCTTTGAGCATAGCCGGCGGCGGCGAGCGACACTATACGGAATTTATCCAAGCGCGAATTGCAAAGCTGGGCTTGTCATCGCAAGTAAACATGGTGGGAGAGGTCCTGGGTAGGTCAAAGCGCGCGCTATTTGCGAATTCGGATATTGCGGTGGCGCCTTCGTACAAAGAGAATTTTGGCATGGTGATCGCTGAAGCGCTTGCCCACGGTGTGCCGGTGATCGCCGGGCAAGGGACTCCCTGGCGGGTCACTGAAGAGATCCGCTGCGGGCTCTGGGTTGAGAACAGTCCGGAGAGTCTGGCGGCGGCCATCGAACGAATGCGCGAACTGGACCTGCAAGCGATGGGGCGGCGGGGCAGAGAATGGATCGCTGAAGAATTCTCTTGGGATAAGCAAGCTTGTCTGCTGGCGCGGAGCTATGCCGACTTGCTTGATCACGGAGTCGAACAAGAAGAGGCGAAGATTTATGAGAGACTGTGATAGACCGCAAAAAAAGATATGCATTGTCTCTTCGTGCGGTGGTCACCTTACAGAAGTGCGGGCGTTCATGCCTGTCTACCGGCGATATCCGCATTTCTACGTGTTAAACGATCGGGTGCTGTTGCCAAATGACATGAAAGGGAAAACATACTTCATTCGCCACTCGGAACGAGACTGGCAGGTCTTGCTGAACCTATGGGAGGCGTGGCGACTATTAAGGCGGGAGCGCCCGCGCCTGATTCTAAGCACAGGCGCGGGTCCAATAGTCCCCTTTGCTATGGTCGGTAAAGTGTTGGGGATTCCGACCATTTTTATTGAGACCATCGCGCGGGTGAGCGCTCCGTCTTTGGCTGGAAAGATTATGTATCGCCTGGCTGATCATTTTTTCTACCAGTGGGGACCGCTTAAGAAGTATTTTCCTAAAGGGATGTGTGCCGGGACACTCCTCTAGGATCAAGCCCTTCGAAGATTTAAGCCCTCGGCCGTATGTCTCGAGCGGCTCTTGGAGGTGGACTGGCTTGGTGTTTGTGACCATTGGAAATGCGACGCAGGGCTTTTCGCGGCTGCTCGGCGCGGTCGATCGCTTGGCCGGGCAAGGTTACTTCGCCGGGGACCCGGTGCTGGTCCAATCCGGGAGCAACTCCAACTTTCCCACCGCCCACTGTATTCAAATACCCTTCTTGTCGATGGAAGGGTTTCTCGCCAAGATCATAGAGGCGGACCTGGTCATCACACATGCCGGCGCAGGAACGCTGTTGCACGTTCTGCTGGCAGGAAAAGTGCCGGTGGTGATGCCCAGGCGCAGGAAGTACGGTGAGCTGATCGATGATCATCAACTTGAGCTGGTCGAGGTTCTGGCGGTCGAGGGCCGCATCATACCTGCGCTTGAGCCGGCAGATCTGCCGTCCGCCATTGCGCGGGCCAGACGACAGCTACAGTATGGGAAGGCGAATCCATCTTCCTGCCTCGTCAGCCTTGTCGGAAAGGCCATCGACGACCTCATCGAACGCGCGAAATGAATAGGGGCCCTTGAAGCCTTGACTGGTTCTTAACCTCTCTTGACTCACCCTTCACAATTCTTCATGGGTCTTGAGGCATTAAATTCTGATGTCGGATATCTCTGGTTTGATGACGGTCGTCTAGGGTCTCACTCGCAGATCGATTTTCCAATCTAGAAAGGGAGAGAGGTATTACACGATGAACATACTTGGCATAAACGCTTACCATGGTGACGCATCGGCGGCCATTGTTCAGGACGGAAAACTAGTGGCGGCAGTGGAGGAGGAAAGGTTTAATCGTCTCAAACACTCGGCGGGATTTCCTGCGCAAGCCGTGCGGTACTGCTTGACGGCCGCGGGAATCCGGCCTCACGAACTGGACTACATCGCTATTGCACGGGACTCCAAGGCGAGGTTGATGCGCAAGGCCTTGTACGCGCTTCGCATGCCGAAGCTGGCTTTGAATAGATTGTCGGCGATCGGCAAGTTTGCGGAAATCAAAATGGATGTAGCGGCGGCTTTAGAGGTCGATCCTAACCGCCTGCGCGCTCAGGTGCGGCGCGTGGAACACCACAAAGCCCATCTGGCGAGCTCTTTTTTTGTCTCTGGATTTGACCGAGCGGCATTGCTCTCTGTAGACGGCTTGGGAGACTTTGCCAGCACTATGTGGGGGAGCGGAGCGGGTAACCAGATGGCCATCGATGGCGCCATCGCGTTTCAGGACTCGCTGGGTCTTTATTATACAGCGATCACGCAATACTTGGGCTTTCCCAACTATGGCGATGAGTACAAGGTCATGGGACTGGCGGCTTACGGCGAGCTGGAATACTTGAACGAATTCAGCAACATCGTGCGCTTGAACAGCAAGCTCGGCTTCCAGTTGGGTCTGGATTACTTCATCCATCACAAAAAGGGCGCGGATATGAACTGGTCCGATGGGATTCCGGTAATTGGTCCGCTTTATTCCGACCTCCTTGAAAAGAGGATGGGGCCGGCGCGCATACCAGGGGCGGCCATCCAACGGCGTCATGAGAATATCGCCGCCAGTTTGCAGAGACGGCTGGAAGAGGTAATGTTTTTCCTGCTCAATAAGCTTTATGAGAAAACCCGCTTAAAGAAGCTCTGCCTGGCCGGCGGCGTGGCATTTAATTGTGTGGTGAATGGAAAACTCTTCGATCATACCCCATTCGAGGAAGTTTACATTCAGCCCGCGCCGGGAGATGCCGGATTGTCTATTGGAGCGGCCTATTACTTATACCATCAAATTCTCAATCAGCCGCGGGCTTTTGTCATGGAGCATGCGTACTGGGGCCCGGAATTCTCCGATAGTGAGATCCGCAGTGGCTTGCGAGCGAAACGCAACGAACTCGAAAGCAACCAATGTTCGTTCCGGCGGGCTGAGGAGTTAGAGGAACTGTGCCGATGGACAGCCCGTAGAGTGGCCGAAGGAAAGATTCTTGGGCTGTTCCAGGGCCGGCTCGAGTTTGGTCCACGCGCGCTGGGAAATAGAAGCATGATCGTGGATCCGCGCCGGCGCGAAATGAAGGATATATTAAACCGGCGTATCAAGCACCGCGAGCCTTTCCGGCCGTTTGCCCCTTCTATCCTGGAGGAAGCCACCGGAGACTACTTTGAGCACAGCCAGCCTTCCCCGTTTATGCTGATGACGTATCCGGTGAAAAGAAACAAAGTGGCGGAAATCCCGGCGCCAACGCATGGCGACGGCAGCGGTCGACTGCAAACGGTCAACCGACAAACCAACCCATTGTATTGGAACATTATTAATGAGTTTGCGCGGCTAACCGGCGTGCCTGTGGTGCTGAACACCTCGTTCAATGAGAATGAGCCGATCGTTTGCACCCCCGATGAAGCCATCAATTGTTTCCTTAGAACGCAAATGGACGCGCTAGTCATTGGAAATTATCTTGTGGAAAAATCTCCCGCCGAAGTGGGCAGGGATGAGCTTGAAGCCGTTTCGCAGCGTTGAACCGCCTGTACCAGGAATGGTTCCAGACCGATAGAGATTATGAAGACGTACGCCGCCTTATTCATCATCTCAGCCCTGCTCTGCTACGCCGGCACGGCGCTGCTGCTGTGGGTGTGTCGAAAGTTCAAGTGGTTTGACCTACCCGATTACCAGCGAAAAATCCATACGGAGCCCATTCCCCGATTGGGCGGAGTCGCCATTTTCCTGACCTTCAATATTGGGCTCGGCCTACTGCTCCTGCGCACCAATTTTGTCACGGAGTTTTTTAGACTGCATCTGCATGACGTCCGCTACATCATGATCCCCGGCGCTTTCATTTTTCTTGCCGGCCTTTACGATGATTTGCGAGGTCTGTCGGCGCGTGTGAAATTCTTCTTGCAAATAGTAGCCGCGTTGTTCCTCTACAGTTTCGGATTCAGGATTTCCGAAATATCCAATCCCTTCGGCAGCCCGATTGAATTTGGCTACATGGCCCTGCCCTTTACCGTGTTATGGGTGGTGGGGATTACCAACGCCTTCAATTTAATCGATGGAATGGATGGGCTGGCGGCGGGAATTGCCATGTTCGTTTCTCTATCTGTCTTTGCCGTTTCTGTTCTACAAGAACATACGCTGATTTCAATATTCTCGGTTCTGATTGCCGGTTCTACGCTGGGCTTTCTCAGGTTCAATTTTAACCCGGCGCGAGTTTTTATGGGCGATTCCGGCAGCTACTTTCTGGGCTTTGTGCTTAGTGCTATCACCATTCAAGGCTCGCAGAAAAGCGCCACCATGGTATCGATTGCTGTTCCGATTCTGATCCTTGGTATACCGATCATCGAAACCTTGGTGACGATCACCCGCCGGTTCCTCGATGGCAAGCCGCTGTTCAGCCCGGATCAAGAGCATATGCATCACAAGTTATTGAAGCTGGTTCGCACCCAGCGCTTTGCCGTGTTAATCCTGTATGGTGTGACCGCCTTTTTCGGCCTGTCTTCCTTCCTGGTGGTGATCAGCAGTGATACATTCGTGGCCACCTTATCCTTGGGGGCCGGGATCGTGGCCGTGTGGGGTTTGCGCAAGCTGGGCTATGTGGAATTAGAAGAGCTGTGGGATTACGGTTCACGGGCTCTTCGCTTCCAGCGTAGGATTATCACCAATCAGATCTTTATTAGAAAGGCCGCTAATCGCTTAGATAATGCCTACTCGTTTGAAAGAATGGTCAGCATCCTTGCGGAAACCTTCGCTTCCTTAAACTTCGATTGCGCCGAAATTGTTATAACCAAGAGTCATGGCCATGCAGATGACTATTTTCGCTGGTCCTGGTATCAAAATAATTTGGAATACATGCACAGCCAGTGTAATGGTGCCGGCCATCAATGGAAAATTGTTATTCCCATCGGCGAGGAGTCCATTGCGTTTGGATATCTAACCCTGTCGCGCTCGCTTGATAAAGATGGGCTCCCTTTTCAGATCTCCTCCATCGTTAATATGTTTGCCGGCAAACTAACAGACAAAATACTTTTGTTCTCCCGCAAAGACTACGATGAACGGTTTGAGATGGCGGCTCTAATCCCTGCCGAATCTCTGACTCTATATAAATCCAAGTAACGAAATCGAATTCGGCGGTAACCGCCTGGCCATTTGGTCAGGGGGTACCCCGGAACGCCAGTTGGCAGTGGCGATCGACCATGAAAGGAAATCTTATGAACCGGATAAAAGAAACAAAATTAACCCTCGTCATGACAGTGGTCTTACTGCTGGGGAGTTCTATTGACCTTTGGGCAATAGAGACGGTACGGGTTAGACCACGGCGCATCAGCATACAACAAGGAGACGGCGCCGCACTGCTCGTAATTGCCCGCGCGTTTCCACCGGCCCCAGACCGGTATCTGGGCGACTTAGATGTAACCGAACTCCCACCGGGCGTTACACCAACTTTTGTTCCCGATGCTCTCGGCTTTCCGGACAGAGGGTATCTGTTCCTCGATGTAGATCCCAAGGCCCCGGTTGGGAACTATCACATACGCGTAATCGGCGATGTCTACGAGGGGGAAAATATCATCCGCTCGATCAGATCATCGACAATTATGCTTGAGATTCAAGGGCCTATCTCTCCCAACAAGCCCGGCAGCCGAAAGGGCAGACGCCGTTGATAGTCAATGCCGGAGTGCATTACGCGCAATTGGATCTCACACGGACCGTCGGCGCTTGCACGCGGCATTGTGAAAACACATTGTAAAACGCTTTATAGGCGGGTGCCTCTGCGATTGAATACAAGTCTTCGAGTCATCACCATGTTATTGTGCTTCAGTCGGAGTGTTTCTCTTGACTTTAAGACCGGCTATGGAAAGTCGCTCGCGCTGGTCGTGCTGGGGTCGGGAGCCTTTCTGTACGGCTGGATGGTCGTACGGGCATTTACGGCGCATCAACTCGCCGCCGACCCTGCCTCGCTCGCACGGCTGCAGAGGGCGTGCGCCCTGGAGCCGGCGAACGCCGATTACCCAATGCGGCAAGCAAGCTACATCCACCGCCACCTCCAACCTTCTCAACGCGCAAAAGCCCGGGAATGCTATTATCAGTCGCTGCGCCGCAATCCGTTTAATGCTTGGTGCTGGTTTCAACTGGCGCGTCTCGAGACACAGGCCGGCGATGCGGGAGCAGCGGAACAAGCGATGCGTGCTGCGGAGCGGCTTAGGGCTCTCCACAAAATAAAGTTTAACTTTTAAGGTCGCATATGCTACACTCTACCGCATGGCAATCGACGTGGCCGACAAGCTGATGCTCAAAGTGCTTGAGACGCTAAATGAGGCGCAAGCCCGATGGTACGTCG
>JACOSC010000007.1 GCA_016179055.1 Acidobacteriota bacterium | reverse complement strand
GCCAGGGGCGATCCCGCAGTAGCGGGACTCTGCCCCTGGCTATCCTATTTCGCTCCTTCGGAGCTTCGCACACAGGCGATTCCCAAGACCGTCCAAACTCCAGCGTCCCTACGGGGCTTACATCGTGCTGAGATCACGCCCAAGCGGAACAAAAGCTGGCCGGAGTGTCATTCTATGATTACTGTCGTACGTGCTTAGAGTACCGTGAGCGAACGCAGAGGCGTGCAAGAGCCAAGTCTTGTTACGGAGGGCGCACGGCCCATGCCGGACACCCTCCACAAGCAGGCGTGTCCGCTAGGGTCCGATCGTGACCGTGCCGCCCCACGACATCCAGATCATGGGTTGGGAGAAGAGGCCTCCTTCTCTATAGGTCCCCGCCCGGATTTTAATCTGTGCATTATTCCAGGCCACGTTCGCCGCCTCACGGACCGTTCGATACGGCTGGTCCGGAGTGCCCGCCGGGAAGAATGAAGGGAAAGTGCCATTCACATAGATGGCAATGGCGTCCCGCAGATTGGGCAGCGGGCCGATTTGGCGGCCGGCGGCCTGCGCCACACCCGTCTGTCGCAGCAGGCCGCGCATCTGAAAGGAACTGAGATAGGTCAGCCCCCGTGTGCGGCGGACGCCTTGCACGGTGGCCGTTGCTCCCGTAATAATTGCCGAGGCGCTGGAAGTGCCGCCGAACGTGTTGGTGTACCACCGGGTTTCCGCCAGGCCCTGGGCCATGCCGAACAGATCGCCGTATCCGGCTGTAACGACGCTGTCTCCCCAGCCCTGCACGTCCACCCTTGCGCCGGAGTTGGTATAGCACTGCGGGGCGCGCCCACCGGACGTGCCGGCGCCGACCATAATGGCAAAGTTGTCCCGAAACGACCGATCAAAACGGCGCCCATAGCGGGAGTGGTCAAGATCCATGCCGCCGTTGCCGGCCGCCTCCACGACGATGAGCGAGTTGCTGAAGACGGCGCTGCGGATGGCGTCGTATTCGGATTGGTTGTACTCCACCGGCACGCTTTCGAATTGGCCGCAGTTGCAGGTGCACGTCAGCCCGCCCACTTGCTGCTCGATCAGGATAATGTCTCCGGCCTGGAGTTGACCGGCGGCCCGATTGAGCGCATCGGCGACATCATAGATATCGCGGCAAGGGCTCGGTGTACAGACCTGGCGGTAGGCGGCGGAAAGGCCGATCCGCGCCTGCGAAGCCATGCCGCTGACACCGATAGTGTTATCCAATGCGGCAATCACCCCTAGCACTGCCGTGCCATGATTGCGATCGGCTAAGAGCGTCGCCGGCATGGAGGAGCGCACCCCACGCCTCCCGCTAGTATGGAAGAGCGCCGGCAAGTCTTCATGTCCGTCCCGGAAATCGAATTCGATATCGATCACCCGAACGTTTTGCCCTTTGCCGCCGACCAGCGTCCAGGCGTATCGGGCATCCAGGCCGTTGGAGCCGGTCGTCGTCACCGAGGCCGCATTGAGATAGCCTTGTTGCCCCGTATAGTCCGGGGTGACAGGCGCTTGAGGCAAGTAGTAGATCGGCTGCGGGTAGGCGACCTCCACGATGTCCAGCGCGTTGAGCTGATCGATCAGCGCTTCGCTGTCTTCCACGCGGGCGTTGTCGAGGAAGAGGTGATAATAGAGGTTCAGATCGGCCAATTCTTCGTTGCTGTTTAACTCGCCTACCTGCTTTTCTAAATCCAACTCCGCTTCCGGCCGTGTGAACAAGCGCGCCGCGGCGACATTCGCGTTGATTGGCCGCAGCGTGTTGACGATGTCCAACTCGCGCTGAACCTGGACTTCATCCAGGTTGGCCCGCTGCAATAAGCGGGCCTCATCCGGCGTGCGGGCGCCGAGCGGCGCGGTCCACTGGTCGTTCTGCAAGCGAATGTGTGTTCCTTCGCGAAATTTCACAACGATCACATCCGTCTGCGATTGGTTGCTGTCAATAGATGTCTGGGCCGGCTTGGGCAAGACCGGGCGTTCTTTCATTTGTGCGAAGGCGGCTGGTTGGCCGGCGCCCGCCAACCCCGCGGTAAGCGTCAGGGCGATCCAGAGGGCCGTCATCGTTGTGCGTTGCTTCGGTTTCATGGTTAATGCTCCTTTCATCAAAATAGTGTAACTACTCAGGCGAAAGCCCGCCTTTACAGAACCGAGAGCGGTAGCGACCGGGTCGGCACGTTATTGCCAGGCGCGCACCCGGTCGCTACCGCTCCCGGTTCTGTATCCGTACCACCGCTTTGGGCTGAGCAGTTACAAAATAGTTAGGATCGGAATGGACGACGGCGGCTTACTGGAGCGCAACTAGCACCAGCACCAGCCCGCGGCCGTTGCTCAGGCCGGTCATCGCCTTGCCGATGATGGCGCCCTGCGCCTTGCCGTAATTCGCGACTTTCATCGCGTGACCGGGAATGTTAGACGTGGTCAACAAATCGCCGGGGACAATCGCACCATAAGACGCATCGGCCCAGACATAGACGCGGCCGCTCAGCGCCACGGGATGATCGCCGTCGGCCAGCGTGCCGACCTGGCCCATCAACATGCCAGGGCTGACGCCGCCGGCTCCGCTGATGACGCCGGCCACGCGGCGATTATACGCCTGCGCGCTGACCATCAACTTGCCGGGGTTCTCCGCGTCGATCGCCACGACCATGCCGGGTTCGATGGCCCTATGGGTGTCGCGCACTTCAAACTTTTCCGAGAGGTCCGATCCGCCGGTGATCTGCACGACCCGCGCCTCCATGTTGCCATTGACTCGTACCTTGCCGTCGAAAAAACCGGCGAAACCGCTAGTGCTCTTGCCCCAAATACCATAAGCGGCGCTTCCAGTGTTAGCCTCGCCAATGACACCGTTGCCGTTGGTCCCACTACTGTAGCCCAGCACCCCAGCGCCCGTCCCGTCCGTAGTCGTCGCGCCGTAGACGCCAAAAGTCCTGCCATTGGTGCCTAAAGACTCCCCAAACACGCCCGCCGCGCCGCCGGTGACCGAACGTGTTCGACCCCAGACGCCCGCGCTGTTGCCGGTGGTGGTGGTCATATCGCCAAAGACGCCAGCCGCCCCGTCGCTGTTCGAGAGCGTCCTTCCCCAGACGCCTACCGTCGCGCCGCTAATGGCGTTGGCCACCCCGAAGACTCCGGTCGCGTTCGTGGAGCTTGAATTCGTCTGACCCCAGACGCCTGAGGCGCCACCCGTGAGGGCATTGGACACGCCTAAGACGCCCGCCGCGGAACTGTTCGTTGAGGAGATTTGACCGGCTACGCCGTACGTAACGCCGGCGCTATCGGTGGATGTGCCGACAACCCCGCGGCCGTTGGAGTCGTCCGATTGGCCAGAGATTGCGATGGCGCCCTTGCCTTGTACGCCAATCCCGACTGTAGGCTGTAGCGACTCGCCATATAGACCGGCCTGGTTGCCGGTGGCTGCTAAGCCCTTGCCGGCAGGATTAGTGTTAGTGATCGCCAGCAGGGCGGTCGTGCTGTCGCCACTGACTGTGGCGCCGGGGACCAAGGTTTGTGCATTGTCGGCATTCGTAGCCCGGAACGCGTAGCCGTTGGCGGTAATGGGCACTCGACCGCCACCCAGCTCTGTATCCGGTGTGGCGTCCAGGGCAAAGGTCGCCCAGAGCGACGGATTGGTGGTAAACAGGGACGTCATCAGCGGCGTTGCATTGCCGATTCGCACGGACACGCAGTTGGCCGTATCGACGGCAATGCCGGTCTGGGTCTCCTCAAAGACCATTATGCCGCCCGTGGCGGCATTGAAAAGGCGCAAGCGCAGGTCGACCGTTCCGGTCAGCGTGCCATCGCATCCCTGGAAAGCGATCGTCTGCGACGTCTCCGCCGCCCGCAGCGGGAGCGCCAGTATCATCGTTACCATTGCCAGGACCAGTCCTAACCAAGCTATCTTTCCACGCATAGTATCCTCCTGCGTATATTAAGTCTCCGAACAAAGCTCCGGTGGAACCGGAGCCGCTCGAAACCGGTTTGTTCATGAGTGCAAAACTGGGGTTAAAATGCTATCTAACTTCGCTCAGCGGCGAACGGCCGCTACACAATCTTCCCGCTACGGAGTTGCCACCCAGGTGAACCCACCATACGGTCTGTTGACGTTGAGTGTGAACCGCACAATGTCGCAGCCGGGTCGGTCGATCAGCAAGCCTCTCGCGCTGACCACGCTCAGGTTCGTGGAGGGTCCACCCCTATCCGGCAATCGGTCCAAGCCAGTAATCGTTACCGCGCCGGTACCATCATCATCGGCGGTCCCATTTAGGCTCATGGTAACCGTATTCAGTTCGGCATGAACACCGTGGAATCCAAGAAAATAAAGGTCCCCGCCAGTGTCTACTTTATTCGTACCAGGTCTCACCCCGGTAACCTGAACGGCTCCCGTGGCCGGATCATAGATACCGGTCAGTCGTATGGAGAAATCCCGGCCACGGTTACACGGTATATCGGGAGCCGGGAGCACCGTGTCGATTTGTATTTGGGTGGGATCTCCATCGATGTCGCTGATAGTGATCTGAATCCCGGCAAAGTCGTATTCGAAGTCCTGTAGACCAACGAAATCAATGTTGCCGCCAACCCTGATGTGACCATTGGCCCGCAAGACCAGTCCATCGAGGTCGGCGGGGGCGTCAGCGTGTGCCACGGTGCCCAGGGCCAGCCCGGCTACCACGCCGAGGTACCATAATCTGTAACGGATACGCATAGAAACCTCCTTAGTTACCGATAGAATATTGCCAATCTCCATACATTCATCTCATGAGAGATGCGCTCTCTCCGATTGCGTCCACCGGTCTTCAATGGATAGAATGGGTTTCGCGACCCACGACTCCGCCATGGGTGGGAGCCACTGAAGGGCGGCGCCTATTTACCTAAACGAGAACGGCGGGCAAAAACTGTCATACGCATGAAATTTTTGTAACTGTTCAGGGCGGTCGCTGCCCAGTCCTCTTCGGGGACCAGGCGCCGTAGGGCCACCTTTTGTCGATAGGCGCATCAGCGCATCCTTGAACAATTACGAATTATTTTATTACTCGGAAAAGCACACGTCTCGCCGATTCGCAGGAGAATTTGGAATGCGCGTCTTATTTTCTCAATTACCGGGGTGGAAATCAGGAGGGAGACAAGGAAGCGGCCTCATCAGACGTACGCACCGGAACGATCTCGACATCGACCAGGTCTTTCCAGGCGTTCGTCCACAAAGCGAAAAGTGACGCATCTTCGGTCCGCATCAACTGATCTGAGATTCGATCATAAGCCAATCAGATGGTAGCGGAGCCGGCCCCGCACGGGGGCTCTGGAGTTTAGACATTGGCCACAGCCCCGCGCGATCCTTTCGTCCCACAACTTCGAGCGAGCGCCCCGCCATAGCCCGAAGCTAGTTCGCGTAGCTCTGAAAGAGCGTTCTATAATAGCCAGGGGCAAGCGCAGCGCAGCCCCTGGTATGCACGATTACATAAGTTATAAGCCCTGAAGGGGCGGGATACCCTTCTGATCGATGAATACCTATGGAAGAAATCGACGGCGGCCTAGGAATTGATCTCCATTAGTGCGCCCCTTCAGGGCTGGAGTGCTGGGGACGCTTTCTTTCCAGGGGCTTCGCTGCGCTTGCCCCTGGCTATTATAGAGCGCTCCTTCGGAGCTTTGGATTGTAAGCGGTATCCCACTCCCTACAAATGTCCAAACTCCAAGACCCCGCCGGGCTGGATATTGGCATCCGTGCGTTTCTTATGATCGAACTTCAGTCAACTGATAGCAGGTCTTGAAGTCAAGGTCGACCCAGCTTGAAACATACTCCAAGCCCTCGGGTAGCATCCGACCTTTATCTCGGACACGACGATATATCGCTGGGGCTGCCCCTTCCTTGAAACGCTCGACAACCATATAGAGCATATTCGGTCTCCTATGCCTGGGTCGCACACAGACTCACGCTGAAATGCCTCGCGGCGAAGCCGCCGCGATCGGCCGAAGAAGAATTGATGGCCTTGCTTGCCAGAAATTCGCAGGAAGACCTGCTGGACGAATCTAATGAGGCAGGCTCATGCCAAGGAAATCAACTATAGCCGATCTATACTGGTGCGGATTTGTCTGGTAGGCATGGCCGTGCCCGGCACGGGGAACGATCAGCAGCGCCTTACGCGGGCTCGCGGATTGGCGCCAGAGATCTGCGGCGATAGTGGGCGGCATACGCCGGTCGGCGCCGCCGGCGATAAAGAGAATTGGCCGTGAATTCATTCTTCGTACAGCCATTTCCAGATCGAAGGCCGTGCCATCGACGCCCGCCATTATGCGCATTAAGAAAAGGATCTCCTCCGTGATCGTATACGCCGGCAGACGCAGGAAACTTCGAATGTGGTGGGCTACCGTATTTCGAAAAGATCGGAAAGCACTATCGGCGATGACCGCTTCGATCTCGGGAGTTTCCGCGGCGGCGAGCAGTGCGGCCGCAGCGCCCATGGAAACGCCGAGCACCGCGATACTGCCCGTGTAGCGTCTCTCGGCGAGCATATAGCGAACCGCGCCTTTTACATCCTTACGCTCCTCATACCCGAACGTTGACCATTTGGACTGACTTTCTCCGTGCTGCCGGAAGTCAAAGAGTAAGGCGCTGTAGCCTTCCTCCCAAAGTTCCATAGCCTGCGGCAACACTTCGCGACGCGAGCGAAACCGACCATGACATAAAATCACGCAGGCGCTTCGGCCCCGGCCGGGGATATACCAACCCTTCAGTTGAAGTCCATCGTCGGCTTGGAAGGAAATGTCTTCATAGGACGCCCCATAAGTGGCAGGCGTGTCGCTAAGCCGACGATCCATCGGTCGAGTTCCGGCGCGAGTCATAAACCAAACCATGGCGCATGGACCAATAATGAAAATGCAAATGGCCCCGACAGCCGTGGCCCAAGCCAGCCCTTTGGCTAGCTGTTTAATGCGGTGGCTTGTGATCAGTCTCTTAGGCCAAGCTATACGGTCCCGCTGTTCTCTCATCATGATGAACGTAGCCGCCTCATCGCGCCATCAGCCTTTGCCGGTCTGGTACTCTTAGCCGGCGTATCATTCCTTGGTGTTGGCCGGCGCGCCGACCGTGGAGCCTGAGGCATTGCCGAACGCCGGCGCGTCTGCGGGATTTATGATCTCCTCCCGCGGCTCGGCGATACGCCAAATTATCACACTAGCCAGCGCAATCATACCGGCGCTGAAAATTACTATGTTGGCGAAGCCGGCCGCGTCCTGGTACAGAAATCCGGCGACCAACACGGAGGCGGCGATGCCCAGTTGCGAGACCGTGTTGCGGATGCCAATATAGGCGCTCCGCTGATTAGCCGCGACCAGTTGCGTGAGGAGCGCCTGCAGAGGGCCATAGCGAAAGGCGGCGACCAGCCCGGCCAATCCTAAAGCCAGCACTAATGACGGTCCGTACGCTAGCCTATATAGCCGGCTCAGAATAATGATGTACAAGACATTGCCCAACAAGATGACTCGCTTCTTGCCGAAGCGATCGGCGAGCGCGCCCGACAGCAGAGCGCCGACCAGCGCCGCCAACCCGGCCATCAAGTAAACATAAGCCACCTCGCGTACAGTGAGCCCAAATTGGGTGGCGAGCCATGGGCCAAGATAGGTCATAAAGCCGCCGGTTCCGGCGGAGATAAAGAAGGCTGAGAAAACTCCCAGACGTCGCGGGCGGTCGTTCAGAATTCCTTTATAATTTTGATAGGGCGTCTCGCGCAATATAGTGGGAGGCCTTAGCAGCTCCGGCAAATAGTGAGGCATGAGTCCGAGGAGAACGCCGGCCAGTGCCGCCAACGAGCCATATACGAAGCGCCAGCCGAACCAACTTACGAGTTGGGCGCTGAGCGGTATGCCGAGAATGGGCGCGGCGAAGTACGATGTCGAGATGATGCCCATGACGCGCCCGCGCTGCGAGTAAGGGAAAAGGTCGGCCGCATACGAAATGACGCCGGCGGAAATGATGCCGCCCGCCAGCCCGGCGAGGACTCTGGCCACATAGAAGGCCAGCCAATGCTTCGCCAAAGTGGCCGTCAGCGATGCGATGATAACCACAACCATCGCTCCCTTAAGAAAACGAGCGCGGCCACCACGGTCGGCCAGGGGCATGATCAGCAAGCCCGTCAAGCCCGCCATGACGGCGTAGGCGGTTACCGTTCCTGCCACGCGGGTTACCTGGCAATGTAAGCTCGTGGAGATTTCAACGAGCATCGGTGAAAGGATCTGATTATCCAGGAGGCCAATGAATAACGTCGAAAAAAGAATGGCAATTATGACACCGGCAGGAATGCTACTTGGTGATTTGGGGGCCAAGCGGAGTGACTCCTAACAACCTATAAAAATCGTAAAGTAACGGCCCGAGTAGATAGGTTAAAAGTAACCGCTCACGGGCGTCAGGGGTCGGGCGATATTGGTTGGATTTCTTTTCCAAACCGGCCACAATCCGTTAACCATCCGCCCCACTACCCAATCTCTATATCGCGATAATTCCTAACAGTCATCGGCACCCCCGGTTCCTCGGCCTCTGATCCCTGACCCCAGATCCCTGTGAACAGCTACGGTTAAAACAGTCTCATCTTCAGGCTGCGGGCGGCAATATCCGTCAAATCGACGACGGCAGCCGCGCCAATACCCATGGCTATGGCAATGGTTTCTCCAATCTCTTCCGGTGTGGCGCCGAGCTTGATGGCTTTTTTAATATGACCTTCCAAACAGCCCTGACAGCGCGCGGTCAAGGAAGCGCCGATCGCGATGAGTTCTTTGGTCTTGCGGTCGATCGCGGAGGCGTGATAAGTTTCAGTATAGAACTTGAAGTAGATATCCTTAAAACGCCTGTCCACCATGCTGTAAGAGGCTAGTTCCAGTTTATCGGGCTCGCTGGCGGCGGTCTTCTTTTTAGCCCTGGGTTTCAGTGTAGGTTTGGCTGCTCGAATTCCATTGTTAGACTTGGTTGGTTTCATCTTGTCTCCCTTGTCGAGGATCCATTGGTAACGGTTGTCTGCTCAATCGCCATTGTAGCCCGGGCCGCAGTGTCTACCGTCCTTGAAATTACTCAGGCGCGCGCGCCGCTCGGCTTCCCCCTGGTATTTTACGATACTCTGCCCCACCCTCCAAATGATTAATACGTCATGGTCCCCCAGAACGTTACAGAGCAAAACATTCATAAAGCGGTAATCGAGGCTCGATTCCATATAACAGCCATTTAGCCCCTTACCCATCAACCAGGAATTCCCGCTCAAGTTTGCAGTCGCGGGGCGGTAGGGCAGCTACCCACACGCTATCGACACGGCCACTCGCCCCCCCCCAGCGGCCCGTGGAATGGAAAGTATTGGGGGGGGTGAACGGAGCCTAGTGTCTTTGCGG
>JACOSC010000270.1 GCA_016179055.1 Acidobacteriota bacterium | reverse complement strand
CTTCCTTTGCCGGTTTGAATTATTCTCCTCTTCATGCGTGACCTCCTTAGGCGAAGTGATTCGTTTATTGAAGTTAAACACAACCACTTCAATGTAAGCGAGGTCATGCATCAATTTCAACTAATTATAGGACATTCTCAACGCAACGGCAAGATGCCTTAAATAGGATAATCAAATTCGAGTACGATGCGCGGGGAAATCTCGTACGGGTTATAGATGCTTTGGGAAATCCTACAGCAATGGAAAACAATCCAGTTGGTCAACCGATTTTGATAACCAACGCCTTAGGCCACGCCACGAGATTCACGTATGATACCAACGGTTATTTGAGTCAAGAACGGAATCCGCTGGATGCGGTGACGTCTTTTGCCTACGATGTTATCGGAAACTTGTTATCGATGACAGACCCTAACGCTAATACGACAAGGTTCGAATATGATCCTGCGAATCGTTTAGTTCGTATAACCAACGCCTTGTCTCAATCAACCTCTGTCGCTTATGATGTGCTGGGAAATCCCATACGGATAACGGATGCGAACGGTAATGCTACCAACTACAGGTACTCCACGTACTATCGACGTGATCTTCTGGTCTCGAAGACGAATGCCTTGTCCTTCACGTGGACTTATGCCCGCGATTTTAACGGGAACCTTATTCGTATAACCGATCCGAATTCTAACAGCAAAAGATTCAGCTATGATGCTTTGAACCGTTTAGTAACAACCACCGATGCTTTAGACAATACGACACGTTATAACTATGACGCCGTGGGTAATGTGACGACTGTCGTAAAAGCGGATACGAGTTCCGCGGCATGGGCCTATGACCGCAATGATCGGCTCATAGAAACAAATTGGTTGGATGATACGATAACGCTGTCTTATGACGCCGTTGGGAATCGTTTGTCCATGAAAAGCAACAACGCCAGCCTTATCTACACGTACGATGCGAATAACCGTTTGGTGGGCCAGTCGGAAGAATATTTGGCCACGACCATCAGTTACACGTACGACGCCGTAGGAAGAAGAACCTCAATGACCGACCTAGAGGGCGGCCTGACAAATTATAGCCACGATGCCGCCGGTCAATTAGTCAGCTTGATTAATCCGCCCGGTCAAGAAACCATTTTTGCTTATGATTTGGGTGGCAGGCCTACCACGCGCAGTTACAGCAATGGAACGGTGACGGCGTCGCTCTACGATGCGGCCGATAACGCAACTTCGACGATCCATCGAAGAGACGACGAAAGCATAATTTCCAGCTTTATTTACACCTACGATAATGTGGGTAACCTGACTTCGGAATTAAACCTGAGTGGTCTGACGCAATATGCGTACGATGCTGTAGATACACTCCGATCGGTGCTTAACCCTGACGGCACGGGAGTATCGTACACCTATGACCGAGTAGGCAATCGTATACGCATGGATGCAACTGGAGTGGTAACGAATTACACCTATAACGCGGCCGATTGGTTACTCACTGCGGGCGCCGTTGGTTACACCTATGACAGAAATGGCAACCGAATTAGCAAGACGGTAGGAGTGGATGTTACGAGTTATGCCTACGATTTCTTCGACAGGATGGTAGGAGCTGTGCTGCCGGATGGTCGCACGAACACAGCCGCCTATTATCCGGATGGGAGTCGTCTAAGAAAAAATGAGGCCAGTGGTCTGACGAAAAACTTCGCATACGATATGGGAAACGTATTGACAGAGCTGGATGCGGAAGGGTTGCCTACCGCGCGTTATACTTCCGGTTTCTTAGCCGACCAGTGGCTGAGCATGGACCGGGGAGACCAATCTTTCTTTTATCACGAGGATGTTTGGGGCAGTATAAGGAATTTGACGGACATAAACCAGAACATTGTGGCCACCACGGATTATGACAGATTTGGAGTCATGACCAGGCATGTTGGGGAGACGACCAATCCGTTTAGGTATACGGGCAGAGAACTGGATGCTGAGTTAGATCTTTATTACTTTGAGGGTGGACATTATGATCCAGCCGTTGGAAGCTTCTTAAGTAGAAGTCACCACCCTGGGCATAAGTCTATAGAGGAGTTGACTCTACGCGAGGTGGTAGTGTCCACGCCAGTCTATGTTCCTCTAGATGTACGAATGTCCCTTAAATGGGACCCGGAATACCGGAAGGAGATCCTGGGCGGTATCAGCATGATTACGGTGCCAGGCCCGAATATAGAACATGCAGTAGGTCGAAAATCAGAGGGCTGGAATGTGATGAGCCTGAAAAGTATTTACAGGACTACGGTGCCAGGGACTGAGCAGTTTAGCAGCATCGGGGGAGCCACATTCAAAGCCATCCAGACGAAGGGAATCCCGGTACCGTGGAAAAGGAGGGCTGTGGTGCCAGGCACGAGTATAGAGCTCCCCAAGGGCACTAATGATGCGGGCATGCTTGAGACGAGGGCTGTGGTGCCAGGCACGAGTATACCAGTCATGTTTAACCCTAAGGAATATGACACCAGCAGCATGGCTACGGTGCCAGGCACGAATGTACTCTATAGGATAAAACCCGAGCCTGTCGGCCACATCACGCTCTATAAGTAAAATCCACAATAACGAACCCGGCGCCATAAAGAGGTGGTGCAGCTCTGGTGGCAGGCACGAATGTAGGGAACGAAAGAGCGTTTGAACAGGACTTAGATATCCAGTTCCCAAATTATTAAGGGTGTGCGTCAAATTTGTTGGTGGTTTGAAGCAACCAGGGGGATTGTCTGGTAATGGTTTTGTATATTTATGCTTGAGAGTGCCAAGTTGTCCACTAGCCGGCCAGTCGTAGACCCTCAGCCCTGCCTACATCTATCCGTTCGATGAGGAATTTTGTGAAAGGAGACCCCTGCCGGTTACCCACGAGAAATTCGGGAAGGCTTATCCTGAG
>JACOSC010000269.1 GCA_016179055.1 Acidobacteriota bacterium | reverse complement strand
GCTCAAGTTCAGGATACGGGTGGTTGACTAGACCTTACCCGGAGGGCTTCGCACCCTCTGGACCGAAGGCCATTTCCAGGTCTCCGGCTATTACATCTCGCTCCTTCGGAGCTTTGGATAGTAAGCGGTACTCCACTCCCTACAAAATGTCCAAACTCCAGGACCTCGCGGGAGCTGGATTTTGGCATCCGCGCGTTTATTATGATCGAACTTCAGTAGTTTCTGCTTGTCATCGATTACGAATTAGGGTAAATTGAAGTCAGGTTTTCTGAGGCATAGGGCAAGATTGACTTGGCGCTATGCCTCTCATGGGCTATCTCATGCGGCGATCCGATGGCAGTAGTCGCGCATCCTTGGGGCATTCATAATCGCAGAGTTTGCGGCGTCAATCGGCCAAAGTTCAGAACCGCCTGCGGTAGCGGGCGGGTAAGCCGAGCCGGGTAGGCCGCTCCACAGCCGGTCGCTACCGCAACCGGTACTGTTTTCAGAGGAGGAAACAAGCTGTGGTGTCAATCACGTTTAGAAATGCAAAGAATTTTGTCCTCGGACTCGTCACGCTAGGAGCTCTTTGGCTCGGGCTGTCTATCAGTGGCCTGGCCAATGAATTTGCGACCGACATGATCTCGAATTATGTTGCCGGCAAGGTTGCACCGTTAGAAATGATCGTGCAATCCGAAACGCAATCGCTGAAAGCAGCCATGGCAATTTCGGCAAAGGCCGCCGGCCGCGCCGCACGGTTGGCAGTGGAAAAGAACTTGTTGGAGATCGCGCAGCGTCGCGAGGCGGCGATGCTTTCACTGATGGAGATTGACCCCAGCGCGGCGCGGCAGCAGGCCATGTCGGAGGAGTGGCGGAATCAGTTACCGGCGGAAGTCCGGCTTCATGTGGAAGAGCCGTTATACGTAACTGGAACGCTGGAGGTGCTGGGGCGCCTCGATGATGACGGGCGCATAGGGATAGAGCGCTACGTCGAGAGCGGCGACACTCGGCTACAGATCTTCATGGCGGGCAGGCCGGATGATTTCGATACCGGCGATTATGTGACCATCGACGGGTTGCGGCTGGCGGATCGACTCGCCGCGGATTCATCGGGAATCAAACGGCAGTCTACGGCCCACGATTCGCTGGGCCCAAGGACCGATGAGAACTTAGGCGTCCGTTACGCCCGCGCCTTGGTTATCAATATCAACTTTAATCCGGCGCGGTCCGAACCTTGGACGATGGAAAGGGTAGATGAAATTTTTAACGGCCAAATCCTGCCGTGGTTTATCGAGGCTTCTTATAATCATTTCAGCCTGGAAGCAGATATCGCAGGCTGGTACACGATTGCGGCGTCCCCCACGACCTGTGCCTCGTCGACTTTCCGCACGCAGGCAGTCGATGCCGCCACCGCCGATGGGTTTGATGTGTCGCAATACGATTATGTGATCATTGCCTTCCCCCGCGTAACGGCCTGCCGGTGGGCCGGCCTGGGACAGATCAGCGGTCGCTATTCGTGGCTGAATAACGCCATGAGCCGCAGCACCGCCACGCATGAATTGGGTCATAACCTTGGACTCTACCACTCGCATTCCTTGCGCTGCAGCGAGGGCCCGCTCTCCGGTAGCTGCACGACTACCGAATATGGCGACCGTTTTGATCGTATGGGCCGCGGCGCCGCACCTTTCCACGGCGACTACCGCGCCTACCTGACGTGGATTCCTGCCTCCGATGTGATTAGCCTCACGCCGGAGGACGGCGCCCGCACGGTAACGATTCGCTCCGTTGAGAGTCTAAGCGGCCCGCGAGTTTTGCGCGTGGCGCGGCCAGGCACTAATCAGACTTTTTCGATTGACATGCGAGAACCCATTGGCTTTAGCGAGCCGCTGCAAAGCTACCCGGCGTTACAAAATGGCGTAGCCGTCTATATTGGGTCATCCCAAAGAAATCAATCGATCATCGATATGGCGTACGAGACACCGGTCGTCGACGATGCCCCGCTCATGGTAGGAGATACTTTCACGGATCCTAATAGCACGTTAAGTATTACACCACTGGCAGTGGGGAATGGCGAAGCTACCATCACCGTGCGCTATGGACCCTAGCGCACATGGGCCGACGGCCGGCTAGTTCCTCGCGCAGGACGTGAACATTGCATTATAGCTACAGTAGTAGGTAGGCTGGGCCCAGTTTAGCATGGAAATTATCAAGACGGGGGATGTACGGATGAGAGCTTCCTCCGAGCCCGTGCTGTCTAAAATTGGAACTTGGTAGGAGTCTTGTATACACTTTTCAGCAATGTCGCATCGGATATTCCCTACCCGTCAATAAGAAACAATCAGACTTAAAGAAGATGGACGTGCAGTGCGGTTGTATTACGCCCGCCGGGTAACCATAAAAGTCAATCCTCTGAAATCCGTTGCGCCTAAGAAAATCAATAATGGGGTACTCGCCTTCTTTACCCCAGAATCCGTCGGAATTATCAAGAATAATGGCGCCGTCCTTGCTAATAAGATTGATGGATTTGACGGCACACTTATAGCGATCAAGCCCATCGATTACGATGATGTCGAAGCCTTCAGCCACTAAGTGCTGATCGACATCGTCTATAGTGTCATGGGTAAAATACACTTGCGCGTTTGCTGGGGCCGCTTGCGTAATATATCGGTGCCATTCCGGGCTCGATTCAAAGGCGAGAACACTCTTGGCTCGCTTAGCCCACCACAGAGTTGATTGACCGGCTCCCCATTCCAGTATGTGCTTATCGTTCAGGTTTTTGGCCATTAAAAAGTCAACCGCGGAGTATGTATACCATGGACATGGATTTCCATGCCTATCAACAGCTTTATTCAGAAGAGAACTTCGAAAATGACCGGTGCGGTAGCTGAACAGAATCGGGGTCAGGAGCGCTCTACCTAAGCTTCTCGCAAAGTTGAAAAGAAATCGAGGCAGCATACGGCCTGCAATCTTCGACAGATTCTGAACAGTGACTTTGTTGCTAAATGCGTGCTTGATCAACGTATTTTCGTATATTCGCATCACTTACGTAGTCCTCCACCGTCAGGTGACCACGAGGCGGAGCCTAGTCCACAGCTTTCGCTATTAGCGGTTTCTTGACCACAAGACAGGTTCAAACACGATTCTCTCTTGATGGTCAAGTTCGAAATGAAATTTGAAAATCGTACCGGACAATGAAGTAGCACCGCTTATTCCCAGATAATATGATCGTCCCAGCAGGGGCCCATTTCCTTTAAGGGGGGTAAGATTAGTTTATCATTGCAAGGCAAAAAGTCAATAAGACCTTTCTGGCGGGAATTCCTCGTGAAGTTGACAAGGGTTTGACCGGTGAAGTATATATAGGCTGATTCATTAGAGCCGTGGTAGGCGTTCACAAAGCCATCCATCGCAAGACGGGGGACAATAGGAGGAGTAACTTGGCCATTAAGAATGCCATTGTACCGGTAGCAGGACTGGGCACGCGTTTACTTCCGGCCACCAAGTCACAACCGAAAGAAATGTTGCCCGTCGGCAAGAAACCCGTCGTCCAATACGTCGTGGAAGAGCTGGAGAACTGCGGTATTGAGCGAATTCTCTTCGTGACCGGTCGCAATAAGACATCCATAGAAAATCATTTTGACGTGGATCATGAGTTGATGCGCCTGCTGCGCGAAACCGGCCGCGAGGAATTAATCGACGAACTCAAGTATGAGCAGATGGCCGTTCATTTTCTGTACACCCGCCAGCGCCGGCCGCGCGGACTGGGCGATGCCATCCTTTACGGCGAGTCGTTTGCCGGCCGCGAGCCCTTTGTGGTGGCGCTCGGCGATTCGATTCTGGGCTTGCACGCGCAATCCCATGTAGTGCGAGGAATGGGCGAGGTCTACGAGCAGCGCCGGGCCGTCTGTGTTATCGCGGTGGAGGAAGTGCCGGTCGACATGGTCAGCGCTTATGGCGTGGTTAAGCCGCAAAGCGGCGATGACGTGTTTGTGGTCGAGGATCTTATCGAGAAGCCCTCGCCGGCCGAGGCGCCGAGCCGCTTGGCTATTGCGGCGCGCTATGTGTTTTCGCCGCGCATTTTTGAGGCCTTGCGTGAAACCCCGCCCGATCGGCGCGGCGAGGTTCAATTGACGGATGCCATTCGCCGGCTGATCAGACAGGGCGAACAGGTCATCGGTGTACGGCTGCGGGCCGCGGAATCCCGCTACGACATCGGCAGCTTTGAGAGTTACTTTAACGCCTTTATGGAATTTGCATTGACGGATCCGGAGCACGGCGCTAAATTGCGCCAAAGGTTGGAGCGCTGGCTTCATGAAACTCATTAAAGAAAAAGCTTACGCCAGAGCGGGCTTGCTCGGCAATCCCTCCGACGGCTACAACGGCAAGACCATCTCCCTCATCGTTAAAAACTTCAGAGCGGAAGTGGTGCTGTACGAGTGGCCGGAACTGGAAATCATTCTCACGCGGCAGGACCGCTGCCTGTTCAGCAATATGGCAGGCTTGGTCGAGGATGTACGGTTGCATGGTTACTACGGTGGGTTGCGACTCATCAAAGCGGCGATCAAAAAATTCGCCGAATACTGTGATCGCCACAATATACGACTCGCCGATCAAAATTTCTCGATTCGTTACGATTCCGACATTCCACGCCAAGTCGGCCTGGCCGGATCGAGCGCGCTGATCACCGCAACCATGCGGGCCTTGATGAGGTTCTACGACGTCTCCATAGCCAAGGAAATCTTGCCCGGCTTGATCTTGGCTGTCGAAGTGGAAGAAATCGGCATTGCGGCAGGCTTGCAGGATCGTGTCATACAGGTTTACGAAGGCGTCGTCTACATGGATTTTGCTGAGCCGTTGCTGCGTGCCCATGGGCACGGCCATTATGAGCCGCTCGACGCGTCGTGCCTGCCGCCGCTCTACATCGCTTATCGCACCGACCTCAGCGAGTCTTCCGATGTGTTTCACAACAATATTCGTCAGCGATTCCTGCAAGGGGATCCAGCGGTTATATCGGCGCTGCACGAGATCGCCGAGTTGGCCGGCCAGGGTCGGGCATGCCTGTTAAGCCGAGATTATTCGACGTTGGGCGAGCTGATGAACAAGAATTTTGATGCGCGGCGGCGAATATATAATCTGAGTCCACGCAATATTCGCATGGTTGAGCTGGCGCGTAGCTTGGGCGCTTCCGCCAAGTTTGCCGGGTCCGGCGGCGCGGTCATTGGCATTTACCGCGATGAGACAATGTATGAACGGCTGCGGCAAGCCTTTAAAGAAGAACAGTGCGAAATTCTTAAACCCATCACCGTGTAGCGCCAACGTTGGGAGGGGTGTGATTTCCGTACGATGTACCTGTAATGGTGGTAAGGCACTGCCGGATCCGTGTACCGATTAGCCTCGGTAGGGGCGACATGTTTATAGCACAGGCATCCGAAATAAGAGCCAAGCTCCGTAAGTGCGGCATGTGATCGGCGACCAGGATTTACATGCCGCTCCTACGGAGCTAGCGTTTAAACACATAGGCTTCGAGCTATAAACATGTCGCTCTTTAGAAACTTCCCCAGTTTCTTCTTTATTCTGCGTGTCGTTAAAGCTCGCCTACAATGGTGATTGGCCGGTCATACTTGCTCTTTGAAATGTCCAATCTCCAGAGCGCCCCAGAGGGGCGCCGGGACAT
>JACOSC010000268.1 GCA_016179055.1 Acidobacteriota bacterium | reverse complement strand
TACCGGATTCAGCTTCTATCGCTTCACCTCGCAACCTTTCTTTTCCTTGAGTTGGCTCAAGTTCAAGATACGGGTGGTTGACTAGACCTTACCCGGAGGGCTTCGCACCCTCTGGACCGAAGGCCATTTCCAGGTCTCCGACTATTTTCTACTAACGATCGATTTCGCCGAGTACGATATCAAGGGTTCCAATGAGTGCCACGACGTCCGCCAGTAAATGGCCGATCGCCAATTGACGCAAAGCCTGCAAATTCACAAACGAAGGCGGACGGATGCGGACACGGTAAGGCTTGGTGGTTCCGTCGCTGACAACATAATAGCCCAGCTCGCCTTTGGGGGCCTCAATACTGTGATAGACTTCACCCACCGGCGGCTTGATGACCTTGGCTACTTTGGCCATCGTGGGCCCCTCCGGCAATCCGTCGATGGCTTGCAGAATAATGCGATTACTCTGCCGCATTTCCTGCATGCGGACCTTATAACGATCGTACGTATCGCCGCTGCTTCCGGTAGGGATCTCAAATTTGAATTCCGGATATACCGAGTAAGGCAAAGCTCTACGTATATCCCAGCCAACACCTGAGCCGCGCAATGGCGGTCCGGTGAGTCCGATATCAATGGCGGCTGCCCCACTAATGACTCCAACGCCTTTGGTCCTTTGAATCCATATGCGGTTTTCCGTGAGCAGGCCTTCATAATCATCGATTTTCTTTTCGAAAGAGCCACAGAACTCACGGGCTTTTTTTAGCAAACCGGCGGGCAGATCGGCGTGTAATCCGCCGATACGGAACATATGCGTGGTCAGGCGGGCTCCGCAGTGCATCTCGAAGAGCTTGAGGATTTCCTCGCGTTCGCGGAAGGCGTAGAGAAACACCGTCATGGCGCCGAGGTCCAGCGCGTGCGTGGCCAGCCACAGCAAGTGACTGGCGATCCGATTGAACTCGGTCAACATCACGCGCGCGTAGTCCGCCCGGCGCGGAATTTCGAGGCTCAACAACTTCTCAACGGCCTCGACATAACCTAGGCCGTTAGAGACGGCCGCAATATAGTCCGTGCGGTCCAGATGCGGCGGCACCATAATGTAGGTTTCATTTTCACAGAGTTTCTCCACGCCGCGGTGCAGATAGCCGATCACGCACTCCAAATCGGTGACACGCTCGCCATCGATTTTGAGCTTGACCCGTAAGACCCCATGCGTCGACGGGTGCTGGGGACCCATGTTTAGGGTCAACTCTTTGGCATCCATTACGGTAGGATGCTCACCGTAATGTATGACGGTTTCTTCCTGCATAAAATACCAAAACTATTGTAGATGGCGGATTGGGGATGGCGGCGTCAGCCCTTTAGCTTGACATCCACCATCGCGAATCGGAATCCGACTATTGCAATATCTCCATGTTGGCCTTGATCCATTCTTCATCTTGCAACGCGATGGGATAATCCTTGCGCAGGGGAAACCCATGCCACCCATCCGGCAACAAAATCCGTTTTAAGTCCGGATGACCTTCGAATGGAATGCCAAACATATCGTAGACTTCGCGTTCGAGCCAGTTGGCGGTTGGCCATAAATGACTCACCGTGTGAATCGCTTGGTCCTTGGGCAAGACCGCTTTCAGAATTAAGCGATCGCCGCGCGTGTGTGAATAGAAAATGTAAATCAGCTCAAAACGCTCGGGCTTCTTGGGGTAATCAATCGCCGTAACGTCGACGAGATAGTTGTAGCCCAGCTCGGGCGTTTCTTTGAGATACCGACCAATCGCCGTAATGGCGCTAGGCTTGCAGTACAGGAATGTTTGTCCGAGCAAGGCCTTGGCCTCGGTAATCGCCTCAGAAAACTTTGTCTTTAGCGCCGCCACCAACCCCTCTTGCGGACCAAAACTCTCCGGAGGCTTAGGGGGCTGGGAAGCCGCGGCCGGTCGCGCCGGAGCGGCCGCCGGTGGCTTGGCCGCCGGTTTACTCGGCTCTGCACCGGACGGTTTACTCGGCGCCTCTGCGGCTTTGGCCGTGGGCTTCGGCTGGGCGCCTTCGACGCTCGACGGTACGGGTGTTTGGCCCGCTTCCGGCGAGAGTTTTACATTGGGATCGTCCTTAGGCTTTGACGCAGACTCTACATTCGTCTCGGGCAAGGGTGGCTTCTCGTTTTCCATAGCTTCTGCCGATTGAGCAATATCAAAAACCTGATAAAGAGGGGTACGTTTATCATAATCAAGCAACCGATGTCAAGGTTGCGGGACCAGTAAATTATCTTGGGGTTGAAATGAAGGTCAAAAAATGTCAACATCAAATCTGGTGCTGATTTAACGCAAGGAGACAGGAAGATGAAACTAAGTAATGACATTGATTCGCTTTCTAACTTTAAGCGCAAAACGTCACAGTTTCTAAAGCAGATGAAAAAGACAAAAAGACCTGTGGTGCTTACCGTACACGGGAAAGCTAAACTTGTAGTGCAGGACACCAAAAGCTATCAAGCGTTACTTGTAGCGAAAGAGCGTTTGGAAGCGCTCGAAGGAATCCGACGTGGCCTCGAGAGCATAAAGAAGGGGCAGGGAAGGCCTGCCGAGCAGCTTTGGAGCGAGTTCTTTGCCAAACACGGCATTCCAGGAGAAGAATGACACGCTACCAAGTAATCGTTACTACTCCTGCCCAGGAGAATATAGAAGCTTCTTATCTTTGGGGTTTAAGAGCATGGGGAAAGACGCGAGTATAAAAGTGGGCGCGTGAAATAAGAAATGCTGCCAAGGAGCTTGCGACATTCCCCGAGCGTTGCCCACTCGCGCCGGAAAACGACAACGCTACAGAAAAGGTTAGACAATTACTCATTGGACGTTACCGAGTGTTTTTCACGATTCGCGGAAAGAAAGTATACGTGCTGCATGTGCGCGGCTCTTATGCTGACGATGTGACAGAAGAGCGTGGTGAAAATTGATCAGAAACCGGAAATATTGTTTTGGTTTGCCATATTACCGGATTGATTCGCAAACAGCACTACAAACCCGTACCGGGCAGAAGGTCATTGCCCCGTACGATCCTAACTGCGTTGTCTGGGTACAGGCGGATATGGTCAAGGCGCAACCTTCTCGGCAAGCACCGATCTCCGATCCGGATCAAAACGCCCAGGCGCATACGTTAACTACCCTGATGCCCGCAAGCTTCGGAATCTTCCCCTGCCTTTTTGAATCCATAGACACAGCCGCACCAGTAATTCAGAGCCTACGCACTAAATTTTCCCCGAATGGGACTTGGCAAAGATAAGCATCATCCCGTAACCGGCTTACCGATCCTACGGCGGGCTTACTCGCGAGTGAGCCGCAGCACTTCTTCGACGGTTCGGCACGCTCCTTGATAAACTTCGCTGATCCGCTCCGCCAGCATATAGCACGGGCAGGTTACAATTTTGTTCTTCTTGTCCACGATGATCTCATGGGCCGCCGCCGATTTGTGGCGGGCGCCCATGCGCTCCAGCTTCTCGGCTACGTCGGGATTGCGTCCAATCGTCAACTCAACCTTGTAGTCGGGACCAAAAAGGCGCGCCAGTAAAACGGGCGCAATGCACAAAGCGCCGATTGGTTTCCCTTGGCGGTGCATATCCCGCAACAAACATTCGACAGCCGCGTTGACTTTGCAACGATCGCCGTCGGCGGCAAACGTGCAGAGGTTTTTGGTCGCGCCAAATCCGCCCGGCAAAATAACGGCATCCAGATCGTCGGCCCTCACAGCGGCTATATCGCGTATGTGACCGCGGGCGATGCGGGCGGCTTCAACCAGCGCGTTACGGGATTCGCCGGCCGCGACATTGGTGCGATGATCAATCACATCCGTTTGCGGCTGGTTGGGGGCCATGCAGATAATTTCAGCCCCCGCCTGATCGAGCGCGAGCATCGTGCACACCGCTTCATGAATCTCGGAGCCGTCCATAACGCCGCAGCCCGAGAGAACAACACCCACTCTTATTATTTTATGCACCATGGTTTTCTCCTTGTATGCCGCGCCGACTTGGCCCACGTCAAACTGGAGCCAAAGCCGGCGTCGACGTTTTATGCCTCGGTTCTTAGGGCTGCACGTAGAGCCACTCAAACTGAGCGGTGGTGGGGCCGTCAAGGGCGTGTGAAGCCACAGCCACTCCTCTTAACACATTAGGCCGCATTGAAATATTTACCGTTGGCCCTACCGGCTGCCAGCCAAAGCCGTCGCCCGAGCGATACGCCGTAAACGCGTCCCCATTTCGTACAATGCGCAGGTAGCGCGTACTCAGCGCGTCGGAACCGCAGACACCGCCCACGTCCACGGTTCCCTGGCCGTATAGACTCCGGTGCTGTACTCGTATGCAATTGCTGCCGGTCCATAAGGCCGAGAAGTGCTTCGAGTTGGCGTGACCGCTTAGCGAATCATCGAGACGCGCCTCGCGCATCATGACGCCTGCCTTGGCGGACGGATCCGACGAATCGAAGCTTGCCACTTTCGCGGAAATTTCGCCGTTACCGGACAGCGTTTTGTAGGTGTAGCGGAAGGAGTCACCGGCGCCCCACAATTCAACCCCTTCCGACCATATCGTCATGCGACGCGCAGGTATCGCCGCATCCACATCCATATCGCCGGCCGCTTTGGTGTTAATGTCCACGCTTCGCCAACCGTCCATGTCGGTGGGGGCGGAGCGGAATCGGAATTCACTGGACATATTCTCGCCATATTGATTGAGCGCCACGATCTTGTAAAAGAATGGCACGTGTCTGGGCACCCCAGAGTCTCTATACGTAGGTTGTGGGATCGGGGAGGCGGTCAGCCTGGTATACGACCCGTAGGAGCTCGACGCGCGCCAGACGTGATACCCTGTCGCTCTCGGCGATGGATCCCAATCCAATACGATTTCATTGTGGCCGGGAACTCCACGTACTACCAGCGGCGCGGGAGGAGGCAGCAGATTCAAATCCGTCAGGCTTACGTTATCGAATTTGGCCTGGGTGATTTTGGCGTCGTCATGCGCAGTTACGGCCAGGCCGGCCAGAACTCCGGCTTGCAACCGATCGCGGAAATCCAGCTTGGGACCGAGCTGACTCCAATCTCGCCCATTCCCGGACCAATAAGCCATCATGTATTGACCCACTTTCCGCACGCGTAACCAGACCGGTAGCGGCATGGGTGGACCGGCGACAAAGGCGGTTTCGCTGTATAGGTCGGACCGGTAGTTGATCTCCACCTTGTTTCCCGGCAGCCAGAAAATCGCCAAGTGGGCGCCGCCGCCGTCTACACCTTGTGTGCCCGTGGCCGATCTTATATCGAGCCCGGATTTGGTGAAAGGGCTGGTTGGCGTCTGGCTCGTAAGGCGGGCGCTGATTTCCACGTCGTCGTTGCCGAAGGGCTTATAGACGTAATGAAAACTATCATACTTGTCAAAGATGTCTCTACCGGAGCCGTTGACGGTCCATACGCCGGCTGCCACATCGGCGGAGCCCGCCAGCTCGGTGTTCACATCCTTGCTTAACCAGCCGGCGACACCACCGGTAGGGATCACAGCCTGCTCGTTGGAAGCATTCGTCACGGCGCCGTCCGCGAGGATGCCTTTGACGCGGTAATAATAAATGTTGCCATTCGCGACTTGTTTGTCGTTGAAGGTGGGGGCGGTCAGCCCCGTGGCCACGGTCATCCAAGAAGAGGAATTGTTGGGCGTAGTAGTTCGCTCTACATTGAATGTGGCGGCGCCGCCTTTGGAAACCCATGTTAACGACACCTGGTTGTTGCCTGGCGTAGCATTCAGGCCACTGGGCGGCGCGTATTGTGGTAAATTTGTTGCTATCCTGATCAAGCCCAACCCGTACATGTTTCGATTATGAGACCCCGTGTAAATCATTCCACCCGACACGGCAAACCCGGAGGGACCGCACAAGCCGCTCTCTAAGCCAAAGGTCTGCAGGGTGGCGCCATCGCGGCCATCGATCAGTTTTAGCTCGTTATTGGCGTCCGGGTCGCGGAAGTATTTTCCACCGGAGACCATTATGACGCCCGTGGATGTGGCCGATGTTGAACCAAGCACCGGCCCAATCAAGCGATGCCGCCATCGAATCCGACCGTTGGCAGGATCAACCGCTACGACCGAGCCTTCGTAGCGTGTACGTTGGCCATCGAAATACAAATCGCGATAACCACCGGTGAGGTAAAGAGTGCCATTGACAAAAGCTGGAGAGCTGATGCTGCCCTCGCCGCGCTGGGGTCCGGAGCCCATCTCCGCCACGCGCACGGTCCATATCGGTCCTTTGCGCAAGTTCAGCGGATCGTCGGCATCCAGCGCGTAGAAGACGCCGTTCTTACTGACCGCGCCCACCAGTTTTCTCGGAACCGCAGGATCCGTGGAGCCGGATGGAAAAATAATCGCCGCGGCGCCAAAATCCAGATCGTGGTAAGTGGGCCCGGGCTCCTTGCCGAAGGGGGCCGGCAGTTGCCATTGCGCTTTCGTTTCCAGTGTACTCCCATCGAGCGCGACGATAGAGTTGGCTTCGGGCGATTTTCTGTAATCGAGCTGCATGGGATTGCCGGTAGGCACATATAGGGTTCCGGTTTCATCATCGACAGCCGGCGATCCCCAAACACCGGCGCCCGTTTCACCGGCCGCGGCGTTCACCAGATTGTGCGGCGGCACGATGTCCATACCGGTCTCCAGGTCCAAACTATAGACTTGCCCTACGACGGGCGGGCAGAGGCCGAATGAGGCCATGCCAAAATACAGTTGGCCGTTGGCAATCGCCGGGGACGAATACGGATAGTAGCCCTGTCCCTCCAAGTTGCCAATCATGCCGACCGCTCTCCGCCAGACAATTTCACCGGTAAACGCGTCGAGCGCAAACACGAACGTCGACCGGGGCGTGGTTCGATCCTCGGCCCCAATCTCGTTATCCATCCCACCGAGATAAACGTACACTCGTCCATCATCAAATTTGTTGACGGCAGCCGCCGAGTTTATGCCCATACGGGATGGGCGGCAATTCGACAATGAAGGGGTGACGCCCAAGAAGGTCTTCCACAGCGCCAAACCGTTTTCGGCGTTCAAGGCGTAAAACCAACCATCCCAAGCGCCGATATACACGGCGCCGTTGACGACGATGGGCGAGGTGGCGATCACGCCTCCGGTAGGGGACTGCCAGACAATCCCAACGCCGGCAGCGCTCTCCGGAGTGATCGCTTCGCCGGTATCATCATTGGCGGACTGACGCTGTAGATTGAACTGATGCATCGGCCAATCCGGCGGCTGTTGGCTCCAAGCGCCAATGGCCGAGAAAACAATGATTCCCGACAGCCAAAGTAGCATGGCTAATGGATGCTTATGCCTAAGAATCATGCTTGCAACCCTCCTTAGCAATATCTGAAGTTCGATTATAACAGTCGTAAGAATGCCAAACATATAGCCCCGAACGAGGCGGGATAGATGAAGTTGAACCGTCAAGACACGCCGACGAAAAACTTGACGCATCGGTATCAATTTTTGACCGACAAGACCTCAAGAGCAAAAAAGATTTGTAGTAAGGGCTTACTTCCTAACGTCATGGTGTCATGAACGTTTGAGCCAAATAATAAACTCCTGAACTGAGAGATCCTATCAGCATAAAAACCGTAAAACTGTGAGATACGTCACAGAGTTAAAAACAAATTGTCGGTAGTATTAAGTCACTTCCCAAAGGGGGGGTTTACGTAACAACCCTGGCTTGCAAAGTATGTGCGCCACTCTAATAAAGAATTGTGGTGAATTTTATCAAAGCAACAATTTTTGAGGGATTGATATCATGAAAAAATTTGTCTGCACAACACTGCTGGCTTTGCTTTTCTCATGGATTGTCTTAGCTGGTGATACGCCGGCCAAGCCTTACACGGATACGGAGCCTGCGGGGACGCTGCCGGTAACGGAAGTTACCTGTGGCAATCTCAGAGTCCACATGAATGCCTGGGGAAATAATGCCGGGACCAGAACCTTTATTCTTCCCGGACGGGGCGAATATAACATCTACGAATATTTAAAATGCTGGACCTCGATTAATAACGGACCGCTGCAAAGAGTTAACTCAACCAACTACCGAATGGATGCTCCGGTGACGCCGGATGTTAGTGGTTGTCCGGATGCCGGGATCGTGACCAGCCGAGTCATCAGAAATACCGGCGATCTCAGCATTGATTTCGTTCATATGCTTTCCAACGCCGTAACCGAGGGGAGGAACACCGGTTTGTGGGAGACCGCGGTTACGATGACCAATATCTCCGATGCCACATTGAACGCTTGTCTTTATTGCTACGCAGATGCTGATGTGCTCGGCACTTTTGACAATGACGTCGCCACCTTCCATACCGAGAAAGATCGCTTTGAAATCAAGGATCCGACGGATCCCAACGTAGTCATGACTTTTACCGATAAGAGCGGCACACGGGATAGCTGGGAGGAGAGTCTGTATCCGCAACTACGGGACAAACTAGGCGCCGCCACGTCCTGCATCCAATTGGCTAACGGCCCGGCCACGTTGACCGGAGATTGGACCGGCGCGTACAAACATAGCGCCACTCTGGGACCAGGTGAGACCAAGGATGCTACCTTTAACGTTGAGCTATTGGACTCCGGCGGCGGACCGGGAGACTTACCCGACCTGGTTCCTTATGGCATCTATGACCTGCGTGTATCAGTGGAAGCGGGGGAGAGGCGCATCCGGTTCGGCTTGCTGACCGGAAATATCGGCGGCACATTCCGACGTGATGAAGATGTTTTTAGAATACTCGCCAAGTTTCTTCTCTTTGAGAAGGTGGGCGCCGATTGGGTACAAATCAGCGACGTCGATAAGCCGATCATTTGCACCATCGATTCTCGACAAGCTTTCGCTTGCATCGCAGAGCCGCCTCGGTTTACTTGCACAAGAGGAAATCAAGGGATCAGCCGCGGCTGGATGGATGATTATCCACCGCCATTAGCTTTCCAGTTTGTGGTGCTGGGCGAACGCTACTCTGGAGATTTCAAAATCACCGCGATATCCGACCCGTACAACCAAGTGGAAGAAGTCGACAAGGATAACAATTGTATCGATACATTTTTCACCTTGGATGGCGACGGGATAACGGTTACCGGGAATACGCCTTGTTGGGTAAACCCCTGCGGCTAGTGCGGCGATTCCGTTTAGTTCCGCCTTGACGCGAATCATTTTTCCAAGGAGTCGTTCATGCCCGTTTGGACGGCATGACGAACAGTGAAAATCAGAACGACGCCCTGGAGCGCCCCGACGGTAGTCGGGATGCTCCCAGGCATGTTCTGTAGAGTGGCAAGCCTCTCCAGGCTCCCCAACGGAAGCCTGGAGAGGGCTTTTATCTATATCTTATCTTAATGAGTCTTACTACTACTATTGCTCCGAATTATCTAATGTAATGGAAGGAGAATCAAGATTATGAAAAGTCATATTTTCTCCGCCCGTACAGGGTTGGAGGTTTTGGTAATAGGTTTTTTTGCCTTGGCGTTGGCGCTTAGCTTTACCGCCAAGTTGTCGGCCGAAGGAACGCCGGCCACCATTATCGCGGTGGATTTAGACGGCGATGGTTTCTTGGATCTGGTGATGACGGATAGAGTTTCTAATTCAGTCTCGACCTTTATGGGGAATGGCGATGGGACTTTTCAGGCGGCGAGACATTTTCCGGTAGGAAGCCGCCCCGTCTCGCTGACGCTTGGAGATTTCGATGCCGATGGTCTCCCTGACATGGCCGTGGCTAATCTGTATTCCGATGACATATCGATTCTCCATGGCAATGGCGATGGGACTTTCCAGCCTATGGGAAGCTTTAACGTCGGGATCAGTCCGAAGGCCGTAAACACCCTTGATTTGAATGGGGATGGTTTGCTGGATTTGGCCGTGGCTAATTTCGGCTCGAATTACGTGTCTATCCATTTGGGAAACGGCGACGGAACTTTTCAGCCAAGCCTAAATATTCCGGTTAACAACGGTCCCAAGACGGTGCCCTTTGAAGACTTCAATGGGGATGGCCTTACGGACATTGCGGTAGCGCATTGGGGCTCTAACAACGTTTTGCTTCTCTTGGGTGATGGCGCCGGCAGCTTTCGGCCGGGCGGCGTGTTCTCGACGGGCAGAAACCCGATTGCCATAGCCATAGCCGATCTCAATCAAGATGGAATTCCGGATATGGCCACCTCCAATTACGGCTCGAATGACGTTACGGTCCTGATCGGCCGGCCGGATGGCAGCTTTCAGCGCACCGATTATCCGGTTGTCGGAGAGAATCCCCGCTGGGTGGCCGTGGCTGATCTCAATGGCGATGGCCTACTGGATATGGTAACCGCCAATTTGGGTTCGGACAGCATTTCAATCCTGCTGGGGATGGGCGACGGGACTTTTCAGGCCGCCAAGAATTTTCCGGTAGGGATGTCGCCCAGTGCGATTGCCGTCGGCGATTTCGATAGAGACGGCCTCCCGGATCTAGCGGTCGCGGATTTCTCCCTTAGCTACGTGACCATCATGATAGGCGACGGCGAAGGCAATTTTGTGAGGAAAGAAGGCGCAGTCGAACCATAAAGCGGCGCCTAAGATCAGTAATGATTTACCGGCGGCTGGCCCCTTTGGGCGCGCAGCCGGTGGTTAGGGCGGGCCTGGTGCTGTCGATCAGGGAACCTGGGAACATTCTCGTTAGGGGAGAAGGGGCTCGACAACCCCGACTCCATTTTTTCGTTAACCATTAATTATGGCCGAAAGGCATAAGTCATATGAGGAGATACTAATAATGCACAAACGTAAAAATCTTAAGACGGTCATAAAGACCGCGGTGCTACTTCTTCTGGGCACGTCATTGCTGTACGCATTCACTTCAGGAGCGCCTCCGCGTTATACCGGAGGATTTGAAGATAATACCTGCGCCATGTGCCATAACAGCTATGATCTCGACTCCGGCCGGGACCTCGACGGTACCTTTGATATCATCGGCGTTCCCGACCAGTATACACCAGGGGAGGTTTATCCGATTACCGTAACGATCGCTCAGCCCGCACAAAAGAAGTGGGGATTCCAGCTCGCGGTTCGCGCTCAAGACACCGGGGAGCAGGCAGGCATCATTGAGATTACCGATTCTCGGAATACTGTGGTGGATGTCTCCCAGGGCGTTCAATTCATCAATCAAACACGCGCCGGAGCCCAAGAAGGAGTGGTAGACGGGCCGGTGAGCTGGACGTTTAATTGGCGCGCTCCGGATACGGTGATGGGCGATGTAGTTTTTCACGCGGCCGGTAACGCGGCCGATGGCGATGGCTCCTATGCGGGCGATTATATCTACACGGACTCGAAGGTTGCTATGGCTCCGTAATCAGCCTTGCCCCAGCCGTCGCTAGGCAATTCCCGACCTTCGATCGCCGGGAGGTATTTTCTTTTACGAAACCATGGAGCATGGTTTTTTGACGAAGCGTTTACACCTCACTAGTGTAGTGTCTCAATCGGCGATGATTGGCCGGAGTATGATGGATGCTTTATAGTACCCAGCATTTTTAAGGCTCATTCACACAGCCGGAGAGACACTACACTGGCTTTTACTTTCCAGGAAAATTTGTAACTGTTCACGGGGGTCAGGGGTCGGGCGATATTACGTGGATTTCATTTCCAAAGACTTCCGCCATCCGTAACGCATCCGCCCTACTACGCAATCTCTAAATCACTATAATTCCTAACAGTCATCGGCGCCACCGGGCCCTTGGTCCATGGCCCCCGATCCCCGTGAACAGTTACGAAAATTTAAACGAGCCTGGACGGGCTCGCTATCCTATAGCCAATGGGCGGCGGCTTCCAATTGCCGTGCTCATCGTCGTCGGGTGATGCCCACACGACGCGCCGGCCATCGGAAGCCGATACCCATTGCGCGAGCCGCTATTTCTCAGCCGCTTCTTTCTTTTCGCGGGCGAGTGCCCGCGCCATCCGGTCAAGCTTGAAAGCTGTGTTGAATTCGATATTCTTGCTCATCCAAAGCTTCTTCAGGATTATGGCATCGGTAACGGCGCCCTTGTAACTCAGGCAATCAAGCAAATCTTTTGGATCCACGCAGGCGATGACGAAATCGGGCTTCTTGACCTTTGTCGCAGCGATTTTGAAGTCGCCATCGTTGATGTACATAGCAAATTCGCCGGCCTTGCACTTCACCGCGATGTTGCGCTTCCAACCCTCGATGGCCTTGCGCACGCGTTTCGACTTATTCATATCCATGGCGATCTTGATAAGGTCTTTCAACGTGCGCTTAAAACTATCAATGTCATCCTTGGCCGGCATTCCGTATTTGGGTTCCTGCGGCGACGCCCAGTTCAGCTCGGATTCCAGCAACCCTTTTTTCCTGATTTGCGCCGGCTTCAATTCGGCCGTGGGAACGCAAAAGATATCGCTGATTTCACCCATACGGTTGTCTCTGAAAATAATTTTTACTTCGGTGTCTTTGTTGAATATCCCCGGAGTAAGGATTCCGGACGTCGTGTAAAGCATGACACTCAACGCCGTGTCGGCGCCGGCGAGTGTCACTCGGCCTCTGCCGAACGGAGCTTTCTCAAGGAAAAGCGAGTTGGCAAAGTACGTAATGGGTGGAGTGCTCAGCAGCTTCCCAACCTGACCCACTTCGATAGGCTCGGTGGCGGCAAAGGCGCAGTCGGGACAATGCGTCACGAACGGCGGGCAGCGGACGATTCCGCACTGGGTACAGCGGCAGCCGAGAATCTTCTTCTTGTCCTTAATGGCCAGGAAGAAATCTGTAAACTCGCCCATGCTGCGTTCGAAGAATGTGTAAAAGGCGTCGTTCATCAACAGATAATCCTTGCGGCCGATCCTTTTGAGCTTGCCTTCTCTATCCGGTATGAATCTAAATGGAATTACCTTTTCGTTTTCTTTCTTGGGAACTGTCATGGCTTTTCTCCTCACAAACTATTCGTGTTCAAGAATCATCACAACGCCGTATTGCGCGATGGTGCTGCCGGTTCCGTGAACCAAGCCGCGGCGGTATTGCTTCTCGATCATTTCGTTACGGCATGACCATGCCGACATAATGTTGCTGGCGCCGACCGCGTGTCCGCAGTAGATGAGTCCACCGCTCGGATTGACGGAAACCTCGCCGCCGGGCGTCATGAGTCCATCTTCAATGAGACTGTCCGCCTTGCCATGGGGCACGAATCCCATCTCCGCCATTGTGATTTCCAGTTGGTGAATGAACGCATCATGTATTTCGACAACGTCGATTTCCTTCAAAGGATTTGTAATTCCGGCCATTTTGTAAGCCATGTTCGCCGCCACGTGATGCGACTTTATACGGCCCCAATCGTTCAGGTTCTTGCCGGCAAAGGAAACCTCATTGGCTTCGCCGACTCCGGTAATCCACACGACCGGCTGGCCGGTACGCTGAGCAATCGCTTTTGCCGTATTTTCTTCCGCAAAAATAACGGCGGCGGCGCCTTCGCTATAAACGCAGATTTCAAGTTCCTTGAACGGGTAAACGATGTAGCGTGAATTCATCACTTCGGCCGGGGCACACTGGTCAAACTGTCTTTGCGCATACCGGTTGGTCTTGACTTGCTCGCTAAGCAGCGCAGAAACCTTGGCCGTGATTTCCGGCTTCAAGTCACCCGGATAGCGGTCCATGTATGCCAGAACAACTTCGGCGTAACTGTCGGCGGCCGTCCATCCGATTTTCTGCTCGAAGAAACTGTCACCCGACCAGCCGATCACCTTGATAACTTCAGGCGTTGACGACATGGAGGTGAAGTCGAAGCAATCGGTCGCCTTTTCGACTCCGAGAACCATCGCCGTGTCGTAGCGTCCGGCGGCGATATAGGCATGCGCCACCGACATGGCGTAGGCGCCCGTAGCGCCGCCGTTGCTGATTCGTACACCGGGTTTATTTTGCATACCGATGACCGCCTGAAGCGGATGTTCCGGAATGCACGTCCTTTCGAAAATATCATTGTAAATGCCGTAGACGACGGCGTCGACTTCCTGGGCCGTGATTCCCGCATCCTTAAGCGCATCTCTGGTCGCCATCTGCGCCAGCTCGTAGTAAGTTTTTTCATACCACTTGCTCTTGAACGGCGTCACCGCCGCCCCGACAATTCCTACTCTTCTTCCCATACTTTCTCCTTACTGGTTTTTAAAATAGTGCCTTGCCCGCGCGGGGATCTCTCTATGTAAGAAACCTAACCTGGCGCGGACCAAATGAAATCAGATTGAAATCCAACCATTAGTAAAAGCCAGTTCATGACCAATGTTTAACAACCACACTCTTTGATCGTCGATCACCCGGCCTTGCGGCCGCAACGGTTCCTTCAGATAACTCCTGCCGCGCGCAGATCGTTCAGGGTTGCTGCGGAAAAGCCCAAGTATTCCCGATAAACCGGCTCGTTGTCTTGCCCCAAACGGGGAGGGGGGATGCGTACCGATGCGGGCGTCTCGGACAGGTGTATGGGACAGCCCACCATCTTTATGGGCCCGGCCACGGGGTGCTCAATTTCGGCGATCATGTTGCGGGCCTTCAATTGCGGATCGTTAAGCGCCTGCTCCACGCTGCGGACCAACCCACAGGGAACTTGGCGCCGACGAAAGAGGCTGAGCCATTCATCCGCCGGTCGCGCGGCAATGATCGGGTCGAGCCGCTGGCGCAGGGCGGCGTAGTTGTCCACACGCCGGCTCCCTGTGGCAAATCGTACGTCGGTCGACAACTCAGGAGACGAGATCGCTTCACAAAACCGTTGCCACAACCCTTCGTTGCCGACCGCTATGATGATGTAGTCGTCTTTAGCCCGAAACGGTTCGTACGGCGCGAGCGATGGATGCCGATTGCCAAGCCGGACCGGGTTCCGACCGGTTCCGAAATAAATGCCGGCCTGGTAAGTCAAAGTAGAAATCATTCCGTCCAGGAGCGCAATGTCCACTCGCTGACCCTTACCGGTTTTCCCGCGCGCAATGAGCGACAACAGAATGCCTTGCACGGCATACATGCCGGCCACGATGTCGGCTATCGAAATTCCCATCTTGATCGGAGGACCCTCGGGCAAGCCGGTTACGCTCATCACGCCGCATTCGCCTTGCACGGCCACATCGAAGCCCGCTTCGCCACCGCGTGGCCCCGACTGCCCATAGCCGGAGATAGAGCAATAGATAAGCTCCGGCCGCCGTGCCGCCACGGTTTCAAACCCGAATCCTAAGCGGGCGAGCGTTCCGGGCCGAAAGTTCTCGACCAGGACGTCGGCCTTCTCGATCAGGCGCCAGAGGATTTCCTTACCCCGATCGTGCTTAAGATTAAGCGTAATGCTCTTCTTATTGCGGTTGACGCTGAGAAAATAAGTACTCTCGCCGTTGATAAACGGCGGTCCCCAGCGCCGCGTGTCATCACCTTGCGAGGGCTCTTCGATCTTGATGATCTCAGCGCCCATGTCGCCGAGAATCATCGTGCCATAGGGGCCCGCCAAAATGCGGGATAGATCCAATACTACTAAGCCGTCTAATGGAGACATTGTCGCTCCTGAAATCGAATACCAAGGATACCGGCGGTAACGAAAATTCAGACAACAGACCCCGGACCTCCGGCAAAGCGCGCCAAAATGGCCAGTGACACATAGACTAAGCGCAGGCGTCGAAATGGCGGCGCCCGACGCGGCGGCGCACAGCAAAGCCGGCTCATAGCCACTTCGCTGCTCTATTGAGCCACAAACGTCCTGCGTTTCAGGAACTCTCCGGCGCCCGTCCTTCCGACTAACTTACCGGCCTTAACCACCGGCACGCCGCGGCTGAAAACCGATGTAACGGCGCCGCGAATCTTCTGCCCTTCGTAAAGGTTGTAATCGGCTTTGGAACTTTGCAGTTCGCAAGATAGGACTCCTTCCGCGGTTGGATCAAAGACGACGAGATCGGCATCGCTGCCGACGGCAATCGTCCCCTTCTTAGGGAACAGCCCAAAAATCTTGGCGGGCGCCGTGGCTAATAGATCAACCAAGCGGTTGAGACTGATGCGATTCTTCAGCACACCGCTGTTGTATAAAACCGGTAGCCGATGTTCGATGGTCGGAAGACCCTCGGGAATCTTGGTAAAATCTTCTTGCCCGATATCCTTCTGATTCTTAAAGTTGTAGGGAGCATGGTCGCTGGCTACGACCTGAAGATCATTACTGGTCAAGCCGCGCCACAGGACTTCTTGGTGCCACTTCGGGCGCAAGGGCGGACTGCAGACATACTTGGCGCCTTGTCCGTTCCCGTCCTCATAACACTCCTGGGATAACACCAGGTAGTGAGGGCAGGTTTCGGCGTAGACCGGGCTGCCGCGATCGCGCGCGGATTTGACGCGTTCAAGGGCATGGGCTGAGGAAAGGCAGACAAAATAAACCGGCGCCTTAAGCATCTCGGCAAAAGTAATGACGCGCCCTGTGGCCTCGCCCTCAATCTCCGGCGGCCGGCTCAGTGGATAAAAGCGTGGCTCGCCTCGCCGATTGTTCAACAGGTATCGAGTCAAAGCTCCGATCACTTGACCGTTTTCGGCATGGACACACATCAATCCCCCTTGCTCGTTAATCCGGCGCATGGTCCGGTAGAGCATGCCGTCATTGGCGTCGCGGGCGTTTACCAGAGAACATTTGAAGCTGGTCACGCCGGCATTGATCAGAGATCCGATTTCATCCAAGGCCGCATCCGTCCAGTCGTACATCGACAAATGCAGAGCGTAGTCAATAACGGCTTTGCCTTCCGCTTTACGCATCCAAGCTGCCAAAGTATCCTGAAGACTAACGTCGGCGGCCTGGTGCGCATAATCGATAACAGTAGTAGTTCCGCCAAGAGCAGCGGCTATGGTTCCCGATTCAAAATCATCGGCCGTGGGTATGGTCTGATCGGCGAGACCCAAATGTGTGTGGGCATCAATCGCCCCGGGAAAAACGTATCTATCCGTAGCGTCGATCATTTCTTCCGTAATTTTTGCAATATCTTTTCCAATTTCGGCGATCATTCCGCCGCGTATCAGAATATCCGCATTATACATGTCGGTGGCGGTAACAATCGTTCCGTTCTTAATCAGAGTAGTCATGGCGCGCTCCCATTCAAGGTTTGCTGATTAGTTATCATTGTAGGTCGTATGCTGGTAATCCCACCTACACTTTGTTGAAAGAACGTAAAGTATAAATAAACCATGGGCTAAAACACAATGGCAAATTTCATTCAGCGATCTTTCAAATTCAATCCTAAGCCGTCGTATGGTACAGAACCCATCCCATTGAGGACCTGGAGCCCTGGCCTCCCACCGCACCTGTCTTCCTCAGCGAGCTGAGCATCGGCCGCGAGCAGTGGCATTATGAATACTCCTATGGTATAAGTCGTTTGGGGCTTTCTCAGGCGACGACCGACCGTGCGTCTGATAATAAACCAAACCGGGCGAAAAGGCGACGATTCGTGCCCCACTCAATGGCGACAGGTTGTTGGCGGAAAAAAAGGGAGAAGGGCGCCAGGTATGATCTACTTTGACAACCGCGTAGGACAACGAGGTTAGCGTGACAACGAAGATTATGGCGGTGGCTAATGCCCGGTCGCTTCATCCCAATGAAAAGGACTCACTTCGACGTTTGCTGGTCGACCGCCTCGGTCGACCGTTGGATTTCATGATTACCGAGCGACCGGATCATGCAACGGCGCTCACCCGCCGGGCCTTGCAAGACGGCTACGATGTCATCGTGGCCATCGGTGGCGATGGCTCGATTAACGAAGTTGTCAACGGGTTCTTTGAAGGCAATACGCCGGTACGGCCGGAGGCCGTGCTAGGCATTGTCCCCCACGGGACCGGTAATGATTTAGCCCGAACGTTGCGCATACCCAAGGACCCTGCTCAGGCGGCTCGTATTCTGCGGGCCGATCGCCGTAAGGTAGTGGACTTGGGCCTGGCCCGCTTTTCTTCGCTTGACGGAGAAACGCGCCAACGCTTTTTCATTAATATCGCCGAGTTTGGCGCCGGGGGATTAGCGGTAAGCAATTTGCGGCTGGCCCCGAAGATTTTCAACGCCCGCTGGAAATTCCTTTGGGCCATACTGATGGCCTCGTTGCAGTACCGAAATCAGCCGCTGCGGTACACCATTGATGATCAAGCGCCCGTTGCCGTGGTGGTCAGCAATTTTGTCGTGGCCAACGGGCAATTCTTCGGCGCCGGTTTGCGCCCGGCTCCCATGGCTGAAATGGATGATGGCAGGCTGGACGTGGTCTGTTTCGGGGACTTTGGTCAATGGGAAATGGCGAGGCGCTTCCGGCGATTGCGCAAGGGAACGCACCTGGGGCATCCTAAGATTTTCCACGGCCGCGCCGTCAAGGTTTCGGCCACGGCGGAGACCGCGGTTCTACTCGAACTGGATGGCGACCTAGTGGGCCGGCTGCCGGCGAGCTTTGAAATAATTCCCAAAACCTTGCAGGTTTGCGTTCCCTGAGGCGGCCGTTTGAATATTGAAGGGAGTCCCCCAGCTTGTCGTAACGACACGCAGAATAAAGAAGAAACTGGGGAAGTTTCGTAACTGTTAGCGGGGTTCACTGAGAGCACACAAGAGACCCCCAGCGGAAGCTGGGGGAGACTCAGGCCCCGCCTACTCCGGCGACGCCCCACTCCCCCCACCCCCTCTCCCCGCCAGGCGGGGAGAGGGGGTATAGGCGTTAACCTAAGCTCGACTTTGTCCATTATTTGAGGAGCAGAATTATCGAAAAATAGGCCATTATTGCATATGCGCACAGTTTTGCGATGTCGCTTACCCTCCTGGAAGCGACTTTTTAGGTAAGTCGAAGAACGCAAATAGCAAAATTGTCCGTAAAATCGCAAATTCTATCGATTCAGCCACTTCATTGAGTAGCCCGCCTGCGGGGGCTAC
>JACOSC010000267.1 GCA_016179055.1 Acidobacteriota bacterium | reverse complement strand
TGAGAGCACAAATAAAAACCTACAAGCAGTTCAAAAAGCTCGTCGAAAAGTGGATCGATCTCTCCATCGAACACTCAAAAATAAAAACAACCTTGGCTAACCGCAATCAGATAAAATGAAGAAGAACTCGGTACTCTCAAGATCAGTTCTTGAATATTGAAATCACCTTCTTGACAAAACCTTTTCCCTCGCCTTTGCCATTCTCCGAAGTGGCCGCCTCACGGTCGGAAACGGCCTGAGGGCTGAGGTCGTTAAAGAACTGTTCATAGCCCTGGCAAAGCGCCTTGGGTTCCGTGCCTTTGATGAAGTACTCGGTCTGGCGCTCACGACAAGTCGGCGCCGCCAGTAAACCGGTTACGGGATCGACTTCAACAGCCATGATTCCCTCCGGTACGACGAAGTTCGCTCCGCGAAGTGGGTATTTCTCGGCGGCCTTTTTCATGAACTCCGCCCATATCGGCAATGCCGACTGGGAGCCGGACAGCGTCAGCTCGCGGTTATCATCAAAGCCCACCCAGACGACGCACACCAACTCCGGTGTAAAACCGGCAAACCAGCCATCATGCGACGTCCCGGTTTTCCCGGCAGCGGGCAAAGTAAAGCCGCGGGCTCGCACCCCGGCGCCGGTGCCGTGATTTATTACGCTCTGCATTAGATTCGTCACCATGTAGGCAGTCTCGGCGGCCAAGGCTTTGCGGCGAATCGTATCATAGGTATTAATGATCAGGCCTTGCGGCGTGGTAATCTTGCGCAGGGTTACCGGCTCGACCAAAGTGCCGTTCGTCGCAAAGATGGTATAAGCACGGGCCATCTCCAGGGGTGTCACTTCGAACGTCCCCAGGGCAACCGATGGGTAGGCCTTGATCTCTTCATTCAACCCGGCTTTGCGCGCGATATCCACGACGCGATCATATCCCACTTTCTCAGCGATCTTGACCGTGGAAACATTCAAAGAGCGAGTGAGGGCCTCGCGCAACGTTACCATGCCGTGATATTCATTCTTATAGTTGCGCGGATGGTACTCCTTGGTTTCAAACTCAAACGTGCTAGGTTCGTCCATGACCATGCTGATAGCCGTCAGCGGGGCTTCCGGATGGGTATAGGCGGTGTCCAGGGCGGCGGCGTAAACAAAGGGCTTAAAGATAGAGCCGGGCTGTCGTTTGGCTTCGGTTACCCGGTTGAACTGGCTCTCGGCATAATTGCGGCCGCCGACCATGGCTAAAATATTACCGGTGCGCGGATCCAACGCGATCAGCGCTGCCTGTACGGTCCCTGAAGGTAGGGGATGACGTTTACGCTTGCTGAACATCTCGTCCAGGGTTTTCAGACCGGAGGTGACGGCTTCGTAAGCCGCCTTCTGCAAATCCATGTTCAAGGTCGTATAAATGCGGTAACTGCGCTTGATCAGTTCCTCCTCAGTAAAATCTTGCAGGAACTGCTCGCGGATGTAGTCCACAAAATATGGGGCGTCGCTGTAGTTAAGGATTGCCGGCGGCTTGATGCCGAGGGGCGCTTGTTTCGCACTCTGCTTCTGCGCAGGGCTGATAAACCCGGCCTCGGCCATGGTATCTAGCACAAGGTCCCGTCGCGCTTTGGCGCGCCCCGGGTACTTATAAGGCGTGTGCCGGTTGGGAATTTGAATGATCCCTGCCAGTAAGGCTGACTCCGCAAGGCTTAAGTCGGAAACATTCTTGTGGAAATAGGCGTCCGCCGCCTCACCCAAACCAACGATGCTAAAGGAGCCGCGCTGCCCCATGTACACGGAATTGGCGTAGAGTTCAAAAATCTGCTCTTTGCGGTAACGGTGCTCAATTAAGATGGCGATGAAAATCTCCGAAATTTTGCGTGAGAATTTTTTTTCCCTGGTCAGGAAGAAATTCTTGACAAACTGTTGGGTGAGCGTGCTCCCACCCTGTGCAAGCTCTCCGGACTTTAAATCGACGACCATAGCCTTAAGGCTGCGCAGGACGTCAAATCCCGGATGCCCGAAGAATCGCTTGTCTTCGGCGGCGAGCACCGCGTCGACGAGCGGACGCGGCAAATCCTTGAAGCGAATATACTTTCGTTTTTCACGACTCTTGTCGAATAAGGTCGTGATGAGTTCTGGCGGGAGCGAAATTTCCGGGACGGCTTCTTTGCGATCGCGGCGTTTAATTTCCTGTATCGTGCCCCCGCTGAATTTTACATGGACGCGTTCGGCCAAGCCGGGCCAGCCGGGGTTATAAATCTCCAGCCCATTGTTTTTGATGGCCTGGAACGCCGGCGCGGCCGCGGACGTTTTTTGGCTGCCGGCCTCTTTGAAGCCCAATCGTCGCAAATGGTCGGCAAGGGCGGTAGGCGTAATTTGGCGACCCGTGTACAACACCAGCGGGGCGGCGTAGATTTCGGATGGAGCGTCGCCTTGCGCCAGTGGGGAAGCTAACTTGGTTTCAATCAAGCGAGAGAATTGATGGTAGTAATAAAGAAAAACCAAGCCGAGCACAATCGTCGCGCTCAAGACAAGGATCGCTGCGATTTTGATACGGGCGCCGGTAATCAGTTTCATAAAAGCCCACCCTCAGGTTAAGTAGCTTCACGGCATTATAGCACAGGGTCCACGGCCGGACCAAACACCCCGCTGAGATAGATTTTTTGTGACAGTTCAGAGAGGGTAAGATTCCGAAGACCGATGGACGGCGACAGGATCGCCTGCAGAAGAAAAACCGAGAGCCTGGCACCTCTCCCAAAAAACCGAGAGCCTGGCACCTCTCCCCAGAAGAAAAACCGAGAGCCTGGCACGCCCCCCCAGAAATTCTCGCAAAATTTCCCCGCTCGCCGTTGATATATATAGGGAGCGCCCCGTTGCGCGCCGTGTGGCACGCACGGGGCCTATATTTTGACTATGGGACGTAAACGACGCATTCATGTGCCCGGCGGGCTCTGCCATGTCACCCAGCAGTGCCACTCTAAAAGCTTTGACCTCATGGACGAGTCGGCC
>JACOSC010000286.1 GCA_016179055.1 Acidobacteriota bacterium | reverse complement strand
GCGCGCATGCTGACGGTGATTATGACGCTGCGGTTACAAAAGCGCAATGTGCTGGAGTATCTGACGCAAGCATGCCAAGCGGCGCGTAAGGGTCAAGCCGCCCCCTCTTTGCTGCCCAATACCCCGTGAACGGTTACCAAATAACTAATGGGTAGTTTGCTAAGCTTTTGCAGCTTCGGTTCAAGCCTGCGTTTTTTGTGAAGCGGCGGTTGTGTCGGTCGCATGGGGGAGCTCGTGGCAACGCCGGCAACGAGCTTCATAAATGTCCGCGGCGCCGACGACGATGCGTTCTTCACTGGCGATCAACCGCTGGGTTCGGTTAGCCGGGTTCCCGCAACGCATACAAACCGCCAACGTCTTGGTGATGTATTCCGCGATGGCCAGCAATTGCGGCATCGGATCAAAAGGCCGGCCTTGATAATCCTGGTCGAGCCCGGCCACAATGACCCGCTTGCCCATGTCGGCCAGCTTGTTGCAAATCTCCACAATCCCTTGATCAAAAAACTGCGCTTCATCAATACCCACGACTTCGGTACGCGGGTCAACTCTCTCCAAAATGTCCTTGGCGCAGGCGACGACTTCTGAGGCCATGCGCATCTCGCTGTGCGAAACAATATGATTGAGGTCATATCTTTGGTCAAGCACCGGCTTAAAAATCTGCACTCGTTGACGGCCAATCTGGGCGCGGCGCAGGCGCCGTATCAGCTCCTCGCTCTTCCCACTAAACATGCTGCCGCAGATCACTTCGAGCCAGCCGATATTTCCCTGCATACGATTATCCATTCCTGAAGGTCTCCTTTACGTCCCTTTGGGGCTGTGGGCTATGATTGTATTTCCTGGTCCCCTACTTGTCAAGGATGATGATGGCGATGCGGCTGGAAAGGCCCTCCAATTCAGACAACGTACACCAGACTATAAACGCCAGTCTCGTATCCCAACACATGGCCGCAAACCTAAGACCCCAGACTTCTCCAGGTCTGCCGTCTAATATCATGTGAGGGGTGTAATTGCGCGGCGTCATATCGCACCAATGGGCGTCGATCGCCTCCCCGGCCATTCCATCCTTTTTTCCCTATCTATCCCATAGTTCAAAAAAAGAGGTTGGCGCGCTCGGAAAAATATATTTGCATTTACCCAAGGCATACGCTATTTTTATAGCCTGCTCAGCGGATGCTTTTATCTTCGGGACAAGGCGGGTGTAGATCCCACTACGGAACCTTGACCAAAGAAACTGGCGATGGCAAGGTCGTTGCCGGCGCCGAACTTAAAGACGTAGGGGGCCAACGATCTAATAAATCCGCAATCGAACACGGGGGTTTATAATATGGCCAAATGTATTGAATGCGATGCCGACGTCAAACTAGGCAGTGACGTGGAAACCGGTGAAATCGTCGACTGCCCAGAATGTGGAACTGAGTTGGAAGTGGTCAACTCTGATCCCCTCGAGCTGGCGCGCGCACCTGAGGAAGAAGAAGACTGGGGCGAGTAACCGCGGGTGCAGCGACGCGCATGAGCCGTCCCTGCCGCTTTTTACGGCAGCGGCCTTCGCCATGCCATCCTTGTGCCAGTGAAAATCAGCCGGTAGCGTTCGTTCCGCGACGACCGGTGCAGCCAAATCTGCGGATGACTTCGTCTTTACGCGTTGAGCAACGGTTGCTGGGCTATCGAGTAAGAATCCATTTGGACCTTGAACTCTTACGTGAAGGGGAAAAGGAGAGCTTTATGAAGCTCGGCGTTTTGTGCTCGATAATTCGTCTAGAAGAAAAGCTGCTCTTCGAGGCGCTGCGTCAGCGCGGGGTTGAGTTCACCAAGATCGACGACCGCGAGTTAGTTCTCGATATGCACCAGTCGCACTACGACTATGACGTGATATTGGAGCGCTGTATCAACCACTCGCGCGCCTTGCACACTTTGAAAATACTTAATGATCGGGGCGTTAGAACCGTCAACACCTGGGAGGTGGCCAATACCTGCGGAGATAAGCTGCTGACCACCAATATGCTGGTTAAGCATGGCGTGCCGACCCCCCGTACTTATGTTGCCTACACTCCGGAGTCTGCCCTGGCCGCCATCGAACGACTGGGCTATCCCGTGGTTCTCAAGCCGGCCGTTGGTTCTTGGGGCCGATTGCTGGCCAAAGTCAATGACCGGGACGCCGCGGAAGCCTTGCTCGAGCACAAGCAAACCCTGGGCTCCTACCACCATTCAACGTTTTATATTCAGGAATATGTCAATAAACCGGGGCGGGATATTCGCTCTTTTGTGGTGGGCGATCAGACCATCTGCGCCATATATCGGAGCGCCGGCCACTGGATCACCAACACCGCGCGCGGTGGACGAGCCGGCAATTGTCCGGTTACCAGTGAACTTAATGACATTTCCGTGCGGGCCGCTAAAGCTGTGGGCGGCGGCGTTCTCGCCATTGACCTTTTCGAAACGGACAAGGGATTGACGGTCAATGAAGTAAACTATACGATGGAATTCCGCAATAGTATACAAGTCACCGGCGTTCCGATCCATGAAAAAGTAATTGATTATGCTCTGAAAGTGGGAGAGCAAGCGGAGGTCGCGCGAGCATGCAGGTAAGTGTTATCGGCGCCTCCGGATACGTCGGCGGCGACCTATTGCGGCTGCTTCTGCAGCATCCGCGAGTCAATGTACAGCAGGCCACCTCGGAAAGCAATGCCGGTAAATTTATCTACAGTGTTCATCCCAACTTACGCAAGCTCACCTCGTTGAAATTCTGCAGCATTCAAGAAATCAAGCCCTGCGACCTGCTGTTTACGGCCTTGCCGCACGGCAGCTTCATGCACAAGTTTGAGCCGCTGAGCGCGTTGGCGCCGCGGTTCATTGACCTGAGCGCCGACTTTCGGCTGCGCCACCCACAGGATTATATTACCTGGTATGGGCACGAGCACCCCCATCCGGCCGCCTTGAATAAGTTCGTCTACGGAATTGTCGAACTCCACCGCGCAGAAATCAAACAGGCCGCTTATGTGACGGGCGCCGGCTGCCTGGCTACTACGGCCATTCTTGGCCTCATGCCGCTCTTCAAGAGCAACGTGGTTCGCGATGGCGAAGTGTTTATCGAAGTTAAAGTGGGATCTTCCGCCGCCGGCAACGAAAGTAATCTCTCTACGCACCATCCCGAGCGCAGCGGCGCCGTGCGCTCCTTCCAACCTACGGGTCATCGCCATACGGCGGAGATCATACAGGAACTAGGCTTTCATGGGACTCCCCGCGTGCACTTCAGCGCAACGGCGGTCGAGTTGGTGCGGGGCGCCCTGGCCACTTCGCATTGCTTCTTACGCGAGAAACTGGAAGAGAAGGACCTTTGGAATATTTATCGCGAGGCTTACGCCAATGAGCCATTTGTCCGCATGGTCAAGGAGCGACGCGGCGTGTATCGCTATCCCGAACCGAAAATCCTGGCCGGATCAAATTATTGCGACGTCGGCTTTGAAAAAGATCCGCACAGCGGCCGCATTGTCGTTATGTCGGCGCTGGATAATCTCATGAAGGGGGCCGCCGGCAACGGCGTTCAGGCGCTCAACGTGATGGCGGGTTGGGATGAAACCCTCGGCCTACAATTTCCCGGCCTGCACCCGATCTAAACAAGATCGGCAATCTATCGGACAGGATATACCGGATCCCAGGCAGAGGAGGCCGGTCTCTGCTATTTTCCCACCGCCGTCCTGCCTAGAGGTATTCACTATGAATCGTCGGAATTTTTTAATCCAATCGACCCAGGCTACGGCCGCCGGCGTCATTGGCCTCAATGTCATGGGCCGTAAAATCCTAGGCGCTAACGACACCTTGCGCGTAGCCATCGTCGGCGTCAAAGGACGCGGCGGCGATCATATCAATGGGTTTAGATCGCTTCCCAATGTGGAGATCGCGGCCTTCTGCGACGTCGACGCGCGCGAGCTGGACAACCGCCTTCAGCAAATGAAGAGCAAAGGCCTCCGCCTACCGAAAATCTATGGCGATATACGAAAGCTGCTGGATGACAAAGACATTGATGTAATCTCCGTCGCCACGCCCAACCATTGGCACTCGCTGATGGGCATATGGGCCTGTCAGGCGGGCAAGGACGTTTACCTGGAAAAGCCGTGCTCTCACAATGTCTGGGAAGGGCGCAAATTGGTCGAGGCGGTCAATAAATATAAACGAATTGTTCAGCACGGCACGCAGAGCCGCTCGGCGCCGGCGGCGCAAGAAGCGATGGAGAAGCTGCATGACGGACTGATAGGCGACATCTATATGGCCCGCGCCGTGGTCTTCAAATGGCGAAATACGATTGGACGCGCGCCGATCGAGCCGGTTCCGCCCGGGGTCGATTACGATCTTTGGCTAGGCCCGGCGCCTAAGCGACCTTTCTCGCGTAATCGCTTCCATTATAATTGGCATTGGCATTGGGACTACGGCAACGGCGACATCGGCAACCAGGGCACCCACGAGATGGATCTCGCCCGCTGGGGGCTTGGGGTTAAGCTCCCTGAGAAAGTTTACTCCATGGGCGGCCATTTTATGTTTGATGACGATCAGCAAACGCCCAACACGCAGATCTCGACCTTTGAGTTCAATAACCAAGGAAAAAAGCAGATTCTCGTCTTTGAGGTGCGCCACTGGATCACCAACACTGAGGCGGAGATTGGTGTTGGGAAGGCGAGAGGCCGTCGTAACCCTACGGAAGCTCCGCAAGACCTCATGCTGTCATCTCCAGGCACCCCCCGTAAGCCGACTGTGCAAAGTACCGACTTGCCCGCCGCCGGCCTCGGCGTGGGTGGCCCGGCGTGGGTCGGAAATATTTGGTATGGCTCCAAAGGCTATCTGGTTATGGATGGCTATTCCAAATACTACTCCTTCTTGGGACAGGCGCAAGCGCCGGGTCCGGAACGCAGCGAAACCGGTGATCACTATGCCAACTTTGTTCGAGCCGTGCGCGAGCGAAATCCGAAATTGCTCAACGGCCCCATCGAAGAAGGCCACTACTCGACGGCCTTGGTACACCTGGCCAACATCTCTTACCGGCTGGGTCGTTCGCTGCGCTTCGACCCGAAGATCGAGGGCTTTATTAATGATAACGAAGCCGACAAAATGCTGCGCCGCGAGTACCGAAAGCCCTTTGTCGTTCCGGAAAAAGTATAGTGGTGACTTACTTCCAAAATTTATGATTCCCTATCAATACATGCCGATCGCGTAGTCTATATCTTGAGAGTGCCAAGTTGTCCACTAGCCGGCCAGTCGTAGACCCTCAGCCCTGCCTACATCTATCCGTTCGATGAGGAATTTTGTGAAAGGAGACCCCTGCCGGTTACCCACGAGAAATTCGGGAAGGCTTATCCTG
>JACOSC010000285.1 GCA_016179055.1 Acidobacteriota bacterium | reverse complement strand
CTTCCTTTGCCGGTTTGAATTATTCTCCTCTTCATGCGTGACCTCCTTAGGCGAAGTGATTCGTTTATTGAAGTTAAACACAACCACTTCAATGTAAGCGAGGTCATGCATCAATTTCAACTAATTATAGGACATTCTCAAGAAACCTCCGTTTGGGCGAACATAAAAGGGCCCCCAAACCAAATACTCGATAGCGCTACGAACAGCCATGCTCTTCTTTTAAACATAATCCCTCCTCGCTTATATTTAATTACCGACACAGACGAAACTCACGTCATCATTAGCCGTTCCACTGATTGTGAACTGACTCCTGGTGATTATGGTGACTTTCACAGGATTGATGGCGGTTCGGTCGGTGGCCACGCAGAAGTAACTGGTAGTCGATGTGAACTGTACAGCTGTAGCAATATCCACCGTTACAGAACCAGTTCCTCCCAAGGTTTCCTTGCCGATTATCATCCTAGCGCCTGCCTGTTGGTTTCCAGACTTGTCGTATGTGACGGGATGCCGAACGGCTGTCAGATTCGGTATAGGCTCTACACTGGAAACCACGATTGGCGGAAATCCCGGAGTGGGATCTACAATAGTACTTATAAGCCGTGTTGCAGTAATGGGCACTTGTGGTGATTCAATGCCGGTCGTTGTGATCTTTAAATAAAGGACCGCCTGGTCCATAGCATTATTGATATAGAAGGTCCAAGGTTTCCGACCCTGGAAGGATGTCTCGGTAGGATTGATACGCAAGTCATAAGTTTTCAAATCGTCAACCTTCGCATAGTTATTTCCACCCCGCAAGTCGCCTAGAACGACGCTATCCTTGCCAATATCCACTATGCCACCGGAGTAAAGTGTAGCATTGGCGCGCGAGCGGAGCGCGTCCGTTCCAAAGATTAAGGCCAAGCTGGGATCGCCGCCAAATTCGGCTCCATTGTCTTCGCCCGATTGTATATAAATCCCGGGAGCCGAGAAGTTCTCACCACCTACACCGAGCGCTGGATTCACGAATAAATTCCTTATGGCCTTCGAACCCGTGGCGTCTCCCTTGACCACTCGTATATTTCCCGCCACCACCGACGCGGGCTTGTCCACGCCAGTCCTCCCCTGATAAGGGTCCGAAAGTTCGGCGTTGCGGTCATCGATAATGCGTTTAACACGCATCCATGCATAGGGCTCGGGCGGGTTGTTAGTGTCCGGAGGGACGGGGTCGTTTAATCTAACATACTGGCCTTCTTTAATCTCCTGCGTAAAAATTGCATTGGCATTTCCAGTCATGCTTGTACTGCCCTTTGTTAAGGTGACGAGCCCTGTAAGAGGTGCGGGTTGAAGAGCTTCAAGATGAGTTCCAGTCAACAACGTGTAATCTGCTCCTACAATATCCAGTTGCTGAATCTTGGCCCCCTCAAATGTCCCGCCATGAAATCGCTGTTCGCTCGAGTTCTTTATTGTGTCATCGATGCGAATGCCCACCTCGGTTATACCTTCGCCGCGCGAGCGCACATTATAATAGTCGTCGGATATGGCTTCGTTGGTTATAAGCCAGTTGTAGCTCTTATTTGTATGAGCGTCTACGTTATAAAATCCGCCATAAAAAGTTTTCTGAATGCGCAATCCAATACTAAAGCCTGGCTTGTTGGGTAGGTTCTGGTTAAAAACGCGCGTAACCTCAACGTTACGCACGGTAACATGGTGGCCCAAGTCCGCGACGCCGATATTAATCCCGATGCTGCAACGGGAGCCTTGCGTGCTACAATCCCCTTCGGTGGCGCTATCAGCGTAAGCTAACGTGAAGTCCGCCAACACGACCCGCTGTCCGGCCACGATGATGGAGGAACCGGGGGCCGCGGTGCCGCCATCTCGATACGGACAGCAGGATGGAGGGTTAAGGTCAACCGCGCAGGAGAGGGATGACTGGATCACTGTACCACTACCACTGCCGATGAGCTGAGAGCCCGCACTCAGTGTAATCGGTTGGTCGATAATGTACGTGCCAAGGCCCAGATAAAGAACAACCGGTTTAGTGGATGTACCCACTGTAAGCGCATTGCTTATGGTTTGGTTTCCCACAAAGCCCCGTGCATCGCAGATCCCCCCTGTGGATGGCAAGTCATCAATGCACGCCTGGATCTGCTGACCAGCATTTACTCCAGTGAACTGATTAGCGTAGCGGATGTTGTTGAGGCGCTTGATAAGAACATTCCCGGTCCCTTGCGGTATTAAGTTAATGTCTTGATTAGTCCCTAGGCTGGCGCACGTCACGCTCCCAGCAGAGCCAATAGTACAGGGCACGGAACTAAACCAGTTACGAACATCAGTGAGAGTAGTAATGGATGAAGCACCGGTACCCGCGATGGCAATGGGGATGTGCCCTATCGAAAAGCCCGTGGTGTTGGCGGCCGGCACACAGCTATTGCTTGCCGGATTGAGATAAACGTAGTTCGTTGCGTTAGCCGCCATCGACAACGTGCCGCCCGCGTATTGGTTTATCGTGGCATTACAGAAAGCCGTTCCAGCGGCAATATTAAGTGTGAGCCCAGCGCCGGCCGAAGGTCGATAGCCTGGGCCGACCCCCTGAACGTAGGTAGCGTTATAAGGATCTAAGGCACCGGAGGTAGTTGGCTGCTAGCCAAGAATGCTTGAAATTATGCAACTGAAAGCAAAGAGACAATAGAAGGACCAAAGTAGACTATCGGCAATTCGACCCCTACGGGGCGTCGTAATCGGAAATCGGATCTCCAACGCAAGAGTTCTATGCTTCATACCAACTCCTTTGGATCTTGCACTATGATCTGTACGGGACAACTCGCGCTAGCTTACTCGCATTAAGGAGGGGTTTAGAAGGGGTTGAACCCAAATCATTTCTGACGGCCAAATGATAGCAGTTTTCTCTGCCGTAGTCAATTGCTAAAAAAGCTATCAGTTCAGAACTTTTTTCTCCAGTTTAAGGCTTTTTTATTCAGTTCAGGACTTTTTTATTCTTCTACACCAGGAGCGTGTGGATGCCCTTCGGCACGGTTGTCGGCGCTTTTATATACCCTTTCCAGCGCTGACCAATTTGTTCTTTGAGTTTCTCCACGCCGCGCACGAGCGTACGCTCTTGCTTGCGGGCCCGGCGCTCCTGATAGGTCAATACCAAAAAACACGGTACGCCCATCACCGGACGAGATTCCGTATAGTAGCGCCGCGTGCCATGCTGGCCCGCGTATTCCGACCGCGGCTTATCCTGGAGATCTTTATAATGGGAAAGGGTCAGGCTGCCCACCCAGTCGCCGTCTTCTTTTAACTGGGCAAAGTTATCTCCACTGTTGTTGCCCTTATCGAGAATCAACAGGATGCGCACCCCGGCCGGGTGCCAGCGATCATGTAAAAACGTAGACTATGTTGTGCTCAACATAACCTACGGTTTCAAGTGATCGTTAACGGCCGGCGGTTACTTTTTCGTAATCAATAAGTCGTGAGTTTTTCAAAGGTAGCGGGTGGATTCCCCAGCGCGAAAATACTGTACTCTTCACGAATCGTGCCCAAATTCGTGCCTAAATGACCTTGTATTCCCAGTCGTAAACCATAGCCATTCATGTAAATAAATAAAGCCAGAACCACGCGGAAACCCGCATGAATACTGGCTTTTTCTTATTACCGAATTGCCGAACGATCACAACTATACCGCGGCTATTCATTGATTAAACCTCCCGATCATTATACGACTCCTTGTCAGATCGCTTCCTCTATACGGCTATTACCTTAACGTAGAATCCCCCATATCCCGCACCAACCCCGACACATCCGTCACTTTCTCCGCTGCCTTAATCCGCAGCAGTCCCCTCTGCTCGGGTCGCAGATAGATCGTGGCCCGCCGCAGCCGCCCCTTTTTCACCCGCTCCACATATAGCGTTTTCCATTCAGTCGCTTTAGTCGTCTTAACCGTCTAAGGTATTCCATCCGCTTTAGACGCTTTAGACCTTCCAACCGTCCATAAGCGTTGACCACCCGGCGTAATCTGTTAATCTGATAGTATGAACAGCGGAACACCCCCAACAACAAGGAGGAGCACTATGGCCATCAGCAAACTCGGCCAACGCCGCCAGGTGGTCATCCCCAAAGACATCTTTGAGGATTTGAACATGCACGAGGGTGATTTTGTGGAAGTTAAAAAGCAAAATAACGGCGTGTTCATCAAGCCCAAAAAGCTCGTTGACGCTGACGACACCTTGACCCCCGCAGAAGCCAAGCGAGTGCGTAGGGCGGAAGCGCGAATGAGAGCCGGTAAGGGCATTCCGTGGGAAGAAGCCAAAAAGAAACTCAACCTGTAAGACTATGGCGTGGATAACCTTTATATCCCCTGCTGCCCTCTAGCTGCTGTTTAAGTTTCCCAAAAAGCACCAAGCGCAAATTAAAGACAGCATTGCGCGGATGAAAGACGATCCATTTCAAGGCGATGTTAAACCACTAAAAGGCGCAGAGTAGCAAGGGCGATACCGAAAGCGTGTAGGCCGGTATCGCCTTATTTTTGCTGCGTACCAAAAAACCACTGCCGTTGAAATCTTAGACATCGAGCTTAGAAGCGAAAAGACTTATAGGAAATAGGACCACCAAGCCAGCGATGAGATCACCCTGGACGAAGAGGAGCGAATTGCGATTTAATGAACATCTACAAAATGAGGGAACGCCACGAACGAAAAGGAATTCGGTAAGCTTCAGGCTTATTACCACACGCTTCTTGGTCAACAACAAATTCTTGAGGATTCTTCACGAACTAATCCGCACGCTATAAGTCCGCCCCTTTTAATGTGATTGCTGGTGACTTGAGAGTGCCAAGTTGTCCACTAGCCGGCCAGTCGTAGACCCTCAGCCCTGCCGACATCTATCCGTTCGATGAGGAATTTTGTGAAAGGAGACCCCTGCCGGTTACCCACGAGAAATTCGGGAAGGCTTATCCTGAGG
>JACOSC010000284.1 GCA_016179055.1 Acidobacteriota bacterium | reverse complement strand
CTGGTGTCATCTCCTTTTCGTGAGGTGACACCAGGCTTATATACTTTGAACGGCATAAACTGATGATTTGAATGTACCCTGCCAAGTGTTAGTCATGGAAGAGTATTCGAGAAACTTCCGTACGAGCAACGAGGCAGGATATGATGATTACCATAAGGAGGAAAAATGTTGAAGTGTAGGCTCATTCTATTTTTAATATTGTTGCTCTCCCCACTTACTGTTAACACTCTATCGGCCCAATGCCCAGGCGACGACGGGTTTCCATATTGGATTTGGTCGCCTGTAGACGTCGCCGATTACACCTCGTTCTCGTTCGCAGCATCGTACAATGCGGTTTCTGGCTGGAATAGCATCCAAGGCAATATCGCCCATACCGTTTTTGGCCCCTTTGACGATATTACGATGTTCGACGATAATTCATTACCTGGTGGCGTAGCTGGCCGGACCACCCGTTTCAGCCAAGCTGGGAAAGGCACTTGCCGTTACATGCTCGATACCTGCGGGCACTGCATGAGTGCCCAGGTTACGTATGACGCCTATGTTAGACTGAATGCTAATCTGATCAGACAGGCGGCAGCGATTTACGGCTTAGATTCCAACTTGATAGCCAGCACGGTAATGGCTCACGAGATCGGCCATGCTATGGGGCTTAGCCACATTGGATCTGACTTAGATTCATGCGACTCCGTTCTGAGTGTTATGCACGTGTCGGTCAACCGCCTGATAGAGTGCAGCGTGTTCAATCCGCAAATTCCTTGCGACAGCAACGGTGTTTATGCGCTGTATCCTTTTCGCGTAGGAGATTACTGCCCCTGTGCTGGTGTAAGCTGTCTGTAACCTAAGTACAATTATTCCTTTGAGGAGGTATTATGAGCAAACTAGTAAGAGCCATTGCTGTTATTCTGTTGATCCTTGGAACGCTTAGCGCCTCAGTCCTGGCGCAAGGCAATAGAAATCCTAAGAGGCCCAGGGGTGCGAGTGCCGAACCAATGGAGCCGGTTATTGAAGGCGCCGGCATAACGACCATTGACTTAATGTTTGTGCCAAAGAGCCTTAATGAGTTAGCGGAAGCGTCCGATCTGATTGTAGAGGGCGAAGTCGAATCGGTCTTAGAAAGCAGGTATTCCAATTCAGACATTCCTGTCGATTTGGACACGGATCTGAAAATATCGGTCAAGAGGGTGCTGAAAGGAGCAAAGGATATAAAGAGCGTTGTAGTCTCTCAGCCTGGCGGAAAGCTTAATGGCCTAGAGACGAAAGTACGAGAAGACCCTCTGATGCAGGAGGGAGAACATTATATCCTTTTCCTGATCGAAGATGCTCGGGTGAATCTCCCTGGCTACAAAGATCCCCGCTATATCATCACTGCGCTGTGGCACGGCCGGTTCAAAATCGAAGATAGCAAAATCAAACCGAATCCGACAGCCACCCTGAAGGCTTATGAAGGCAGAACGGTGGATTCGTTTGTAAGCGACATTCTGAAAGCGACCTCTAATACGCCGGCAGGCATTGCTTCATCAAAGAACAGGCGCCGGGTACGCTAAGCCTCACCTTGAGGCCAAGAGGGCGGGAATTCCCGCCCTCTTACTTGAAGACCGATTCCACGCTGGCCGGATTCGCTACAAGCAGCCAGCCGGGACCAGGAATTCCCGGTTGGGTGCACGGCCCCTGAGTCAGAGGAAATGAATCGGCATCAAAGACACACAACCACTCCATCGCCGTAGCGTCCGCGGGTCGACAGCGCCAGTGGCGCGTACCCGGCACAGCTCCCGCAGGACCCCCGCCTTACGTAAAAATTTCTCGCGCGTGCAGAGTTTTTTGTGAGAGAAAATTACCCTTGCTTACTCTCGACGATTAAGTTATTATCAAAATTCATTTCATAGGAATTGCTGCCGGGCATTGGGGTCAGCCCGTATCGAATTATTCATATCGAGGTTAATCCGTAGAAGGCGGCGATGCAGTTTGAGCAAGTGGGTATTTTATCCAGGAATGCTACGGGCGTTTATGTGCAATGCGGTTGGTCCGTTGAGTTGTAAAATAAGCAGTGCCTGGGCCTCCTAGGGGGATTTATGCGCGTTGTCCTGGCCGATTTAAAGGGCTATGGCGGATTCGTAAATAAGGATACTATTGCCGGCGGTTATGGCTCTCGTTTTCGTGGGATTTCCACGACGACTTGTATCATTGAACGGATGCGGAAGTTTTACCAGAACCTGCCGAGCATTCAACTCGGTTACTTAGCGGCGATCTTCACAGAGGCCGGCCATGAAGTGAAAGTGACCGAAGGAAAGTTTGTCGACGGCGACTTGGCCTTGGTTTTGACTTCCATCGTGGATTATCGTCATGAGATCCAATGGGCCGAGGAGACCAAGCGCCGCTTTGGCACGCCCGTTGGCTTCTATGGCACTTTTGCGACCCACATCCCGGAAAAGCTGGTTGGCCACGGCGATTTTATTATTAAGGGTGAGCCTGAGCACGCGGCGATGCGCCTGGCTAATGGCGAAATTCTTTCCGGCACAGCTATCAGCCCGGCCCTACAGGATCTGGACTCGCTGCCGTTTCCTCGTTGGGACCTGGTTTCCCGGCATTACTATGGCCATTCTCATGGACGATCTATGTTGCCGGCTCGCTCTACCTTCCCGGTTCTCACCAGCCGCAGTTGTCCGGAGTTTTGCACGTACTGTCCGCATCGCATTACCGCCGAGTATCGGTCGCGCAGCCCGCAAAACGTTCTCGATGAGCTGGAGCGACTGTGCCGGAATTACGCCAAACCATTTCTGATTTTCCGAGATCCGCTCTTTACCGAAGAGCGAGAGCGCAGCACGGCTATCGCCGAAGGCATTCTCCGCCGGAAATTGCGGGTTCGCTTTGAATGCGAAACGCGCTTGGATAATCTGGACAAGGATTTGCTCGACCTGCTGCACCGCGCCGGGCTGCGCGCCATGACTTTCGGCATCGAGTCCATGGATCCCGCAACGCTAAAGCGCGTTGGGCGTCGACCCATCCCGCCGGCTCATCAGAAAGATATAATCTCCTATTGCCGGAAAAAAGGCATCAGTACTCACGGGTTTTATGTATTTGGGTTTTTAACCGACACCGTTGAAAGCATACAGGCCACGATTGATTATGCTATCGACCTGGATACAACCATGGCGCTATTTAAGATTCTTACGCCCTATCCTGGAACTCCGCTGCGCAAGCAAATGGACGCTTTGATTGCTGAGACGGACTTGGAGAAATTTGACGGTTATACTCCAACTTTCCGACATCCCAATCTATCGAATGATCAGCTTCTCTATCTGCTCAAATCGGCGTATGCCCGCTTCTACATGCGCCCTTCCTGGGGATGGAGCTACCTGGGACTGCCGAATGTTTTTGGGGAGATGGTTCAGCGTTGGGACGCTTATGCCCGGCGTCGCCAATTGGAAAATGATATAGCGTATTTCATGTCGCAAGAGCCCAAAGCGGGAAATTCATAATTACCTCGTTTCCAAGGAGGGGCATGGACCTCGTTGGAGGTCTGGTAACTCAGTAGTTGATGGCAATGCTTCACGTTTTCTTGATTGGGTTGCGTGTGGCCTGATCCTCCCCGGCTAACTTCTAACTGTAGACCTGAGGCGGCGCCTCGTTACTTATGATTCGAACCATTGCACGTTATGGGGCGCGTCACGTGCCCGGTACGACGTGGGCGGTGATTAGGGAATTTCTGCTCGGCCGTAGCGTACGTGGCCCCGCCATCCGCTTGTTTGAGAAAAAATTTGCTGAGTACCACGGCGCCCGTCATGCCATATCGGCTTCTTATGGTCGAATGGCGTTTTACTACATTCTGCGCGCGCTAAATCTTCCAACCGGTTCCGAGATTATCTTCCCCGCGCTGACCTTTTGGGTCGTTCCGGAGATCGCCCGGGTTTGTGGTTTGCGGCCGGTGTTTGCCGACATTAACGCCAATACCTACAACCTTGACGCGCGTGCCCTGGCGCGGGCCATAACGCCGTCGACACGGGCGGTCGTGCCCACGCATTTATACGGCCAGCCCTGCGACATGGCTCCCATTCTTGAACTGGCCAGGCAAAATAATCTGGTGGTTATTGAGGACTGCGCCCACAGCCTTGGCGCCGCTTATCAAGGCGAAAAAACAGGCACCATGGGCCACGCCGCGTTTTTCAGCTTTCAAATGCTGAAGGGCCTTAACACCTACGGTGGCGGCATGGCGCTGACCAATGACAATTCCCTGGCGGCAGAGATCCGCGCCTTGGCGGACGCCGAACCTTGGCCCTCTCATAAGGCTGTTCTCTCTAATCTGATATCGGGCTATCTCAAGCGGGCTTTTATCAGCCCGTATGGTTTTACCTTCAGCATGTTTCTCGCGTTTTACATCGCCTCCTTTTTTGGACATCACGATCTAACTCGTTTTATCTGGGAGAAAATTCGACCGCTCCACCCGCTCCCGCCCTCGTACCGCCGGCGCTATAGTAATTTGCAGGCCGTCATAGGATTGAAAGTCTTGGAAGTCATCGACTCGCTTAATGCTTATAGCCAACTCCACGCCCACCGACTTACCGAAGGACTTAAGCAAATTCGGTCAATACGGTCGCCTGAAATTCTATACGAAACCATTCCGGTTTATTACCAGTACTGTATACGATCCTCTAGACCCGAAGAGTTAAGCCATCGGGCCATACGGCGCGGCATTGACTTGGAAACGATGCACGTAGATATTTGCAACAAATTAGATTTGTTTTCCGCCTACGCCACGTCATGTCCCGTCGCAGAAGCGACGGCGGAGACCTTGCAATTGCCGGTCTATTCCAGCCTCAGCACCGAAGACATCGAACGGATCATTTACGTAATCCAAGAAATAGGTCGAGATCTCCCTCCGCTCAGCCCGAATGGCGGCCACGCGCCGTCGTCGATGTACCATAGTCGACCGGCCGCCGGCCGCCAAGAATCATGAGCCGTCGGACTGGCCATTGGTTTCGCTATTTGAATAGGTACTTTGAACGGTCATAAAATAACAGAACCGGGAGCGGTAGCGACCGGGTCGGCCCGTTGAGAATGAGTGCGCACCCGGTCGCTACCGCTCCTGGTTCTGTAGAAGCAGGAAATAAGAGTTAATTCCCGTTCGCGGTATAGCTCGCCGAGGCGGTATGGAATACTATATTAGGACGTATGGATACTTGGGCATTGTTATTTGGACGTTCCTTGGCGGAGAAGAGGGAGTGATTGTCGCCGGAATACTGGCCCGCGAAGGCTATTTGAACATCACCGGCGTCATCGTGGCTTCGGCGCTGGGGGGCGCGCTGGGAGATCAGATTTATTTTTATTTAGCGCGCGGTCATGGCGCGCGCTTGCTCAAGAAGTCTGATCGTATGGCAAAGGCCTATCCGAGGGCCGAGCGCTTAGTTCAGCAATATGGCGCCCTCGTAGTTTTGTTATCCCGTTTCATGATCGGGCTGCGGATCACAATTCCTGTAGTTTGTGGTACGTTTAGGATGCGCGCAGTTACGTATAGTTCCTTGAATTTACTGAGCGCGGCACTGTGGGCGTCGCTATTCGGCATGATGGCCTTCTTTTTCGGACGGGCCGTGTGGGATCGGGTTCGGAGTCTTCCACGGTTCGGGGTTCTGGGCCTTGTATTGATATTGACTATAAGTACCTTAACGCTTTTTTTTAATCGCCGGCGCCGCCGCCGATCCCAAGGCTTCCTTCGGACGGGAATCAGAGGAGACGGGGATGAGTAAACGAAGGTTTGACCGCGAAGGCCCGTTGATTGAGCAAGGAGCCCAAGCCTTTGCGGCCGGAGATTACCCGACGGCTATTAAGATTTGGACACGAATCATTGCCATGGATCCGACCCATGAAGTTAAAACAAAGTTGGCGGAGGCGCATTTTCGGCATGCCTTAACGCTATATAGCAGCCACGGCCACTTGAATGCCATCATTTCCGATTTAAGTGTGGCGGCTCGCCATGAGCCCAATTGGCCGCTCTACTGGTATCACTTGGGACTGGCCTACGGTCGGGCCGGTATTCCTTCGAAGGCGCTATCCAGTCTGCGCAAGGCTGTGGCGCTCGACCCGAACTCGGAGCGGTTTCTCTATCATCAAGCGGTGTTTGCGCTCGAGACCAACCCCGGCGAGACCTTAAAAATTTTGATGAATCAGGCCGGGAGCGCGGACCCGTGGAAATATTTGGAAGTCCTGTTTGATTTGCGTCAACAACAGCCGGACCTGGCTTATCACAGCGCACAGGATATTGCCGATGAGAAGGGCGAAGTGATATTTCTGAAAGGCATCGCTGCGCAGATGCAAGAACGCTATGATCTATCGCGCCAGTTGCTCTATATGGCCTTGGGGAAAAATCCTACCAATCCCGCTATGGCCTATTACCTGGGATTCTCCTGTTATAAGGAAAACGATATCGAGACGGCCACTCGCCTATGGGAAGCCGCCTATGCCGCAGGTCTGCGAACGCCCGGAATTGAAAGCGCTCTTGTGGCGGCTTATTATAATCAAGCGCTGGGTCATGCTTTAAATCACCGACTGGATGACCTCATTGCTTGCTTGCAGAGCATACTGCGCTTGCCTACGGAGAGCGGCGCAGAGATCCGGCCAATGCTGGCGCTGAGCTACTTTCTTAAGGGCAATAAGATGTTGGAGGTTGATTCGGTTTCAGCGGCAATTCCTTTTTGGCAACAAGCGTTGACCGGCTATGAAGACTTGTTGCGAAGCGCCTCTACGCAAATGGACCAGGAAGACAATCAACGGCATTATCTCAATCAAACACACAAGCTATACCATAACCTGGCGCTGGCCTATGACCTTACCGAAAAGGTGGACCTGGCTATAATGAATTGGGAGCGCCTGATAAAAACCTGGCGGAATCGTTACAAGAGCGGCAACCCAGAAGTCAACCGGGAGCTCATCGTAGCGGCTTACAGGCACTTGGCCGATGATTATCAAAAGATCGGGCGTATAAAAGACGCGCTGGCGGCGTATGGCATGGCTTTAAAGCATAGTCCCGACCTATTGGAGGTCCATGAGGAATTAGGGGAACTCTATTTGGCCGGCCAAGAATGGCCGCGCGCCGCGCATCACTGGAGCGAGGTCGTGCGTATTAAAGGGGACGGAACCGACGCCTACACAAAACTGGGAATGGCCTTGCAACGCGATGGACAGCCTGAGCGCGCATTGGAGTGCTGGCAGCGCGCCCTCGAACTGGAGCCCAAGAACCGGGCCGCAAAGAATGAAATCTTTCGTTCCCGCGAGCCGGAGATTCTGCGCAACATCGAGCGCGGACGTTATGACCATGCCCTTGAAATACTTGAAGAACTTTTAGCGATTCTTCCCGATTTACCGATCGTGCGCATTATGATGAGCGATGCCTATTGGGGAAAAGGCCGGCGATCACATGCCATGGATCAGATCGAGCGCGCCATTGCGATTAATCCCCGGGACCCAACCATATGGATTGAGGTTATCCAGTCGCTCCTTTTTAATAAACGCTCGAAGGAACTAATCGCCATTGTCGACGGCGCCGAGTCCCAGTTTGCCGATGATTACGTTTTTTATATTAGTCTCGGACACGCCTACCTGGATTTTGACCGGGATCGCAAAGCCGTAGCCTATTATGACAAAGCTCTCGAAGTGGCTCGCCGGAAGCGTGAGGGGGACCCGACCCTGCCGGAAGTTCTGGCCCAGATCGCCCTAGAAATCGCATGGAAATGGGTGGACCTTAGTGAATTTGGCAAAGCACGTAAATTCTTCAAAGTCGGCATCGAGGCGCAGCCCAACAAGGCGAATCTCCACTATTTCCTCGGCTGTGCGCTGGCGGAAGACCGGTTGCTCGCAGAGGCCGAACAATCCTGGAGTCTCGCCGAGTCGTTGGCCCAAGCGCAAAGCGACGAGAAATTGATTTATCAGATCAGGGCGGCGCGCGCGTCGTTTAGCGAAATGCGAGAAGGGCCAAGAGACTTGGAAGAGCTTATGCGCTTGATGAAATTGCTAAAGTACCGCGACAGAACGTAAAGGACGAGCCTATAATAAGAAGTGACTGGCGAAACCCGCCGGCCACTGAAAGCTTGCAATGGGTTCGCGATCAATTATTCTTAGTAACTGCTCAGCCCATGGCGGCGGTTCCGTATCGGCTGGGTAGCCTAATACGTGGGTGGTTGAACAATTACGAAATTTGAAATCAGGATCACGCGGAAACCCGGAGGGTTTCCAGCTATTAGCCGGTGGTTGAGCGCAGCGATACCACCGGAACGCACGCCATGAAAACCGGCGCACCCCAGCAGGGTGCCAGCTCGAGCCGTCTGGCCCTTGCTTGCACCCCTTCAGGGTGCCTCCGTTTTTCGTTCGTTGCCCGGTGGTATCGCTGCGCTCAACCACCGGCTAATAGCTGTCAAGCCTCCGGCTTGGTTGAAAGCGTGACTGAACAGTTACAATTCTTAAACGCAAGGCTCATAGCAGAAGGTGATTAAATTATGTTAAACCCCTATGCCATCTTAGGCGTGTCGCGTCAAGCCACCGACAAGGAGATACGACAGGCCTATTTTTCGCTGGTTCGACAATATCCCCCGGAAAAGGATCCGGTCAGGTTTAAGGAAATTCGCGCCGCCTACGAAAGCCTGAAGGACGATGCGTCGCGCACCAGCACTTACCTGACACAGTTTGAGGAGCCCGATGTGGACTTCTCCAAGTTAACCACAAAACCCTTCCCGCAAAAGCCGGAGTATCGTTGGATTATCCTGGGGGATGATCGATTTTCCGATCTTCGCCGGATTGATTTTGAATCGGATAAGAGAGATGTCTAATTCTAAAGTCACTAATTTAAGGTTGTGGGACCAGTCACCGTTTATCATTGATGAGTCCCCGGACCCGGTTGACGGTCCGGCCGGAATTGTCGACGAATCCGTAGCGCTGGCGGAGGAGATCACCGCGAGCAAGGAGCTTTTGGAAGGCGTGCAGGATGAAGTTGCACGCGTCGGGCGAGATCTCTACAAGCATACTACGCGTATGGAAACTCTGTTTGCGCACATTGTCCGGCTTCGTACCGATATTTCCAGCTTGAAGGAATCGCAGCCCGATGATAATAAAATCATCGAGGTTCTCCGCGCCATTCTGCCGGTGATCGATGGCTTAAACAATCTTGCCGCGGCCGCCCAGGCCGCGGCCGCGCAATCCGATGGGTCATGGGCGGAAATTCTGCCCCAGTTGCGTCAAGCCATTGAAATAGTCCAGCAGAAGAGCCGCAACCAGCTAAAGGAAATTGGAGTAACCGCGATGGATACCATTGGCAAACCGTTTGACGCGCAGAGGCATGTTGCGGTTGACACCGCTTTTGATCCCGATCTGCCGCCGGCCTTCGTCGTTGGCGAGGATAGCTCAGGATACCTTTACCGAGACCGCGTGCTCCGTCCGGCGCAAGTTGTCGTTAACAAGCCCGAGTCAACGCCGAAACCGGCGGACGTGTCCCCGGTGACCCCAGATGTGTCCACGCCGCCGTCCTATTCTCCGCCCGATTGAACGGCACAGCGGAGCCCCGACTGATCGGCGTCAACTATTATTTCCCATCGACGATAATTACTTATGGGTCGCGACCCATAAGTAATTGTCGTTCATCACCCTATGACTACTTGAATGGAAATCGGGTGAGCGGATCGGGATGCCAATTCACCATTTGTCGGTGTGTGTGCGCGTAATAATATAGGTAGGAATGGACAAGAGTTACGGTTTATCCGAGCATCTGAATGCTGAAAAGACTTCAGAATAAATCTTACCATCCCGCTAAGGCGGGAACACAAAGGCACTAAGCTCACTATTGGCTCAAACGTTTTCATCTTGGTGTCTTCGTGTCTTTGTGGTTAAATGAATCCTACCATAAATATACAAAACCCTCACCAGAAAATCTCCCTGGTTGATTCAAACCACCAACAAATTTGACGCATACCCCTTGTCGGGTTACTTGCTTTTCTTTGGCGAGAGGGTCGTCGGCAAGCGCACGGGCACGTTAATGATCGGCTGCCGCTCGAGATTGGTAAGTATGGAAATGACGCCTTCATAACCTTGCGCAGGAATCTTAGCCTGCGGCTTGATGGCGATAGTAAGGTTGGCAAAATCATTCGGTCCAAGAGTATCCTTCGATAGCGTGGCTGCCAGGAAAGGAGGAATTTGTTTTACCTCCTTCAAAATAACAAAGAACGCCGTCCTATTCTCGATGGTCACCTTGGCCAACGATTTCTCCCGCGCGGCCAAGTCTACTTGTGCGGGTTGAACCTGGAAGTTATTTTCAACGATCCCCTTGAAGGACACGGAGAGAGAACGCTTGCGATCGGTCAAGAAGATGTCCGCCTGCTGCGCCACAAGTCCTTCCAGATTCTTGGTATCGAAGCGGACCTTAATTTCGGCGCCCTGGTTCTGCGCAAACTCGCGCTTCGTCGTCTCTTTCCCATCGGACCCAAGGATAACCGCCGAGATGGTCTCACCCGTTACCAGCTTCGGCGGGAATTTAACTAGCTTTGTTCCACTATTGATGAACTTGAATGAATAACTAATCACATCGCCGGAGAAAGTACGCTCGAAATTAAAAGCCGCCTGAAGGGGTACTTTCCCAGTATCATCGTCGTCGATATAGAGCGCTTTTTCTGGAGGCGCCTGCGCCGGAGGTTTCGAGGGGGGAACCTTGTTGCCTTGTAAAGACAATGAATTTGGGCCCAGAATCTTACCTTCGGGAGAAGGGCCGCCAAACGGTAGCGGTTCGCTACGGTGGAAAAAAACAAACCAATCGCCATTGACCCACTGCCATTTGTTGACCACCTTCAATTCCACTGGCTGTGGGATTCGCACAACGGTTTTCTTGATGCTAACCAGAACCGATGCCAAGGTTGGTTCCTTCTCGAAGGAAATGCGATTTATCTGATAAGAATGGACGGGCGATTTCACGATGCTGAGAAAAAAATCTCGGCTATCCGGTCTGACCAGATCTATGGCTTTTGAATACGTGCCTTTTTGCATGTACGACCAGTAGCTATCGACGCGCGCCCGTAAGCGGACCTCGGCTTCTGTGGCCGGCGGTAGGTTTTGCGGTACTATGATCTCGCAGAAGGAGAGCCCGACGAGCAACCCAAGGAGCGCCCGTAGGAACCGGCGAGTCAATGGAGACAGCGCGTCTTGAGTATCGCCCTTTAGGCTAAACAGATTATTTATAATCACAAATTGAGGGTCGATCACGAAACCACCTTGGGCAGGATTAGGGAAGTGCCTAAGTTATTGGGGGCGAAGCAATGGGGCACAGCCTAAATAAAATAACGGGAATCGCCGGTATCGACGATCCCCGTTTAAGTCAATCGTTATAGTAAGGGTGGTCTTTCGGCCACCCTATCCAGTAAAGATAGACATCACAACAAACCTAGTGAACGAGACGCTCACCGAAGGTATCGTTGATGACGATACTGCCGCTGTTTAAATCAACTGTTCCTCTGAGCGGGAAGCCCGGCTGACGGCCGCCCAACTGCGAAGGATCGGGAATAACCATCGCCAGGTAACCCTGGGCTATAGTGGCAAAGGCCTGATCGGCGATGAAGGCATAGCCTTCGCAGAACTGGAACTCGGCTCGGGCAATCATATAGCCTTGGAAGTTCGCGGCCAGGTTCGATGCAAGGCCGACCCAGGTGTCGCCGCCATTAATCGGGCCGGTAATGACCACCGGATTGGTCGCCGGCGGATTTTGTCCATAGAAGTGGAGGAAAATCCGTCCCTTCTGCGCCGCGGTGTTGTAAGGATCCCTTGTGGTATTGGCAATGGCCAATCCTGAATCAAACCCTCCTTGATTCGTCACGAAGGGGAACTTTAAGTGGCAAATACAGGCCACGACGCACATGTAAGTATCAGGTCCGCTGAGCAGTGGGTCATTGAACCGAGGGATTGGCGTGACGTGCCCAGGAAGCGTGCTGAAAGGCGTCAAGCGCACGGCGACTTTCGCGCAGCCCAATCCTTGCGACGGAATTTGACCGGTTGAAATCCAGGTAAACGTGAAATTGACGGACTCCACACGGCCTTGATCGGGATCGCCCTGAATTCGGAAGGTTATGGAAAGATCCCGCGTCGTAGAACTCTGCCACCGGGTTGCAGAGCCCCCATCCGGCGGGACACTGGAGTTGAGGAAGACAAAGGCGTTCGTCAACACGCTTCCGCCGATGATTGGCCAAGCAGGATCGCCCGGGTTGAAGGGCCATCCGGGGGGATTGTCGCCACGGAAGTTTCCAATGTCAAGGATAGTACCGTTAGGAATTCCCGTAAAGGTCACGGTCAGGTTGGTGCCATTGGTAGCGGGAAGCTGTGGGCCGATGGCCAACGGCACATCGGTGGCCGCGACTTCTTGGGCCTGCGACGTAAATACTGGAGCCGCGGCTTCGCGGACCGTAAGAGAGGTTGTTGTCGTCTGGTTCAAGCACTGTAGCAGGGTGGATGGACCAAACGTCGCCACAATCGTTGGATTAGGCACGCCTACTGTGACCTGGGTGACATTATCAAACAGGATGGCTTGCGGCGGGCTGACGGTGAGCAGGGCATCAATCCGGCCGCCCACGCCCACGCCGGAATCGGCCACGTCCACGCGAGCGCCATGGATAGTGATTCTATCAGGTTGGACGATGGGGGGGCCGGGGGAGCCAGCCTGAATTGTAACATCATTCGCAAACGCTATCACCAACTGATAGGACAAGCCGGCCAGCGGACCATCCGGTACCGTGGCGCCATAGGCGATGGTGGCGCCCGTTATAGGCTGCCCGTTAATCGTGAGGTTACGCCCATTCACAAAAGGCCGGTTGTTGATGACCGTCCGGTTTGGAATAAGCGTTACCGTTAAGTTGGTAAGAGCCGGAATGGTGCCGTTACCGGAAGCCGTCAAGGTAATATCCCCGATGGGTTCCGATAATCCACTAACCCGCTCTTGGAATGAAGCACTGGAAACGATGAAACGCGGCTGTTGTGCCAACGCGGCCCCGGCCATGCAGACCAGAAGCCCGGCGGTCATCGCCAGCATTGCAAATCTTTTCAAAGACATTTTTAATCTCCTTTTAGTAATGTGGTTAACTTTACGGCTACAAAAACTACAATCTTGGTTTCATTGGCTTCGAACAACGCCACGGTAATTTGTAATTGGATCCTCGGCAATCCCTGATTAGGGGCTTTCCAAGTTCACGACTACGGGTTACACATGGAGACTTATACGCAGAACCACTTTGTGACTAATGCGTTTAATTTATCTATCAACCGACAATACAAAAGCCAAGATCCTGATAAGAACTCGCCTGACTGATGCCCCCTTCTCCTGCGCCCTTTCAATGTTCTTAGTCATGATTATGGAATTAACAACCAACAATGAGAAATTATCTCAATTTTTTCGCAATTGTCAAGGCGTTCGTTCTATATTACAATTTACGTTCCGAGCCGTGTACCGATTTTGCCCAAGGTAATGACCCTAAATCGCAAGGTACACTATAACTTCCATTAGAAAGCCAAACCAAAGATGCATGATGGTCAAGAAAGTCGCAGAAAAATTAAAAGCGGTGCGACTTTTCCCGGATAGGAGCATCCTTACGATGGGCCATGAGGTCTTAGCTCTCGTTAGAAGGGTTAAAGAAGGCGATGGGGTTGCCTTTCAAGCGATTTATGATTTATTTGCCAAAAAAATATATAATTTTGTTTATAGGATGTTGGGGTCGAAGGAAGAGGCCGAGGATATCACGCAGGATAGTTTCTTGATCGCCTATCGCGAGTTGAAAAATTTACGGAAGGAAGCTCAATTCGAAAGCTGGTTATATCACATTGCCCGAAATGAGGTTTACCAAAAGCTACGTCACGGAAAGTTCTTGCGGTACACACTAGACGATGGGAAGATTGCGCACGCTTATGAGACGAAACGCCAAAGTGCCGAGCTCAACCCCGAAGAAACCGTGCTCAACGACGAATTGAGCCAGGCCATACAGTCGGCTCTCGCAGATATTCCGGATAAGCTACGAGAAGTATTTGTGCTGGCCGTCATACAAAAGGTCTCCTATAAAGACATCTGTGATATAGTCGGCAAGAGCTTATCGGCGGTTAAGACGGACATCTATCGCGCGCGTTTGATGGCTAGGGATGCGTTGAAGAAATATTTGGATGGCTCGGTGGCCGCCAAGCCGCATTCTTCATATAAAGAGCAATAATTTTAGTTTTTTCGTAACCCATCAGGCTTTTTATGATACCACAGTGCACACAAAGGTATTCACAAAGTAGTGCGGAGATTGCCGCGATGAACCTTAGGTGTCCTCCGCGTGAGCTCTGTAATTAGAATTATGGTAACTGTTCACGGGGATCGGGGGTCAGGGGCTAAGGTCCCGGTGGTACCGATGACTGTTAGGAATTATCGTTATTTAGAGATTGGGTAGTGGAGCGGACGCTTTCGGATTGTGGAAGTCTTTGGAAAAGAAAGCCAAGTAATATCGCCCGATCCCCGTGAACAGTTACGATTTATTCTGCTCCTGGATAGGTAAGCCGTTACGTCTTTTCTAACCAATGGGTGCGGACCTTATGGATTGCCGAGAATGTCAACCAGAATTGGCAGGGCTGTTGGATAATGACCAGAGCGCCGGGAACCTGGTTGCCGTGCGCGAGCATCTTAAGCGGTGCTCGTCATGCCAGGCATTATTTCGTGAATTGAGCGAGGCAGACCTTTTCTTCCGCCAGGCCAGAGATCTGGATCCAGACCCTCGGCTGTGGTTGCGTATTCAATCACGTTTGTCTGACAATCCCAACGAGTGTGTGTCCCGGTCTGCGTTGGGATGGCGGCAGGCTGTGCGGCAAGGGCTCATGGCCCCTTCATGGCGAGTGGCCGGCGCGCTGGCAGTTGTCCTCCTACTGGCGATTTCATTGACGATCGGATGGCTTCAGCAGCACTCCCAGCGTGTTAAACAGCAGCGTTTGGCGGCAATCACAGATTTGCAGGCAGATAGATTAACCGACGCGGACTTGAATCCTTTTTCGAAATTGGCCTTGGAAAACCTGGAGGCTAATCCGTTCCGCCAACCGGATATGGAAAATTCTCTAAATCCGTTCAAGGCGCCCTAGCCTGCGGATACAGGGTAATCGAGACCCATCGGCGCCCATGGAAGCGCCCATCAAGTTTAGGCAGGTAACTATAGTATGTTTTTCGATAAACGGAGAAATTCAGTGGCGAAGGTTATTACGTTTATAGTCTTCGCATCCATGCTGGCGCCGGTTTTTAGCCAGAGTCTGTCCGTCAACGCGCCCGGTGGAGACCCCGATGACTCCAAACGATTGGCGGCGGAAGCTACCTATGAACTAATTGTCGGATACATAGCCAAAGAGGATTATCCCAAAGTTCAAAAGGAAGTCCGCAACTTGCTGGACTTGCAACTGCCGTCCAAATTTGATTCTCAATTGGGCGGCGCGTTTAGGCGTATCACCCTTAAGCTGCTGGCCATTCGCCAATTCGCGGTCGCGCACACGATCGTGGACATGGCGATCAAAGAGCTCGAAGGGCGCGACGAGCTCCAGGCGGAACTCCTTCTTACTAAGGCGACGATTTTCAAGGCGGAAGGCAAGGAAGATTCGGCGATTGAATTCTTCAACAAATCTCGCCAGATTACCGGTCAAGGCGGGAAACACTCCAAGGACGCCGAGTCCAAGTCGGGCAGCAAAAAATAGCTGGCGGCCCCAATAAGTTAGTCGATCCCAACCGGGGCGAGCCGGAACCAAATCGGTAGAATTCAAAAAATCGGGGGCGCGGGAAAACCGTCAAATACCCTTATGAATAAAGGGTATAATGTTACCCCTCCCATCAAAATAATATTTACTCCTTTCAGCACAATCTCATCTTGTCAGATACTAACCCGGGCAAGCCGGAATCAAGTCGGTAAAATTTAAAAAAAGCAACATTGGTAACGCGATTCGCACCACCGATCGCCCCCGCCACAACGTGGCAGCCGTATGCCAACCCAGGCCAACGGCCTGGGTGACGGCGCGTGCGCGAGGCGAAGCCCCAACGGGGCGACCCTAGTTCAGGTTCACGATGATGGGCGGAATGATGCATGATTGTCGAATTAGCGCCGCCCCTTTGGGGCTGAAATTAGATTGTGGTTCGGTTCGCCAACCCAGGCCGTTGGCCTGGGCTGACATAGGTTCGTCCCTTCGGGACTTCGGGGTATCCTTAAGAGCACTTGAAATAACGGTATTGGATTGAGAGAGCTCTCGGCGCACCTCGCATCTGGGTACACCACGTGCGACTTGCGCAGAATCCGTGCGGTCCGATTACTTCATTTCTCCGGCTGGGGTTTTTCAAAGAGACTATCGGTAAACGTGCTGCTGTAAGAAAGTTTTTCGACGAAGCGCTGGCTGGACTGATCGCCATTGGTAAAAACATCAATCCGCATGGGCGTCCGGACACCCTCAATGTTATGCCAGTTGGTATATTCCTCTTCGATCTTGAGTTTGCGTCCGTCGGCGGCTGTCTCGGTGTATTCCAGCTTGACCGGGAGATGCGTCTTCAAATCAAAATACACCAGCACGCTGTCGTTTTCTTGATCAAGGATTTCCACAACTTCGGCGCGGATTTTGCCGGCGACCTCTTCCGGCCCGAAATAAAAGAGCTTCACGCCTCGTTCCCGGTATCGGGTTCTCAAGACGTTTTCGATGGCGTGTTTGACGGTCTTCTTAAACTGCGCCACCTCTTCCGGCTTGGCGTCTCGCACGCCTTTGCGCCCTTCCAGCATCCATCCCTTATCTATATCCAAATTGAAAACCGTGATGTCCTTCTCTTTTTTCTTGGTTCCCTCTTCGTAACGGCTCTTGTTGGGCAGTCGCGTAGAGTCTTGGAAGACCACACCCGGGGTGTTGGCGCCTTTGCGGAATTGATAATAGCGTCCGTTGCTTTTTATGTCGCGCACTTGCAGGAATGTCTTACCGCCCAAGGCATCAATGGCGCGCTGTATAGCGGCAAGGGCCTTTGCTTCGCCGGACTCTTTGTCTTGAGCAGGGCCGGGCGCCTGGGCCAACGCCATGCCGTATATCAACAGCAGTAGGATTAGTTTAAGATAGCCCCTCCATACCACCATTACAACTTACCCTCCAATGTACTTGTTGAAAACAGTTTTGGCCACGCCGATTTCCTTAGTCCCCTTAATGATCCCCCGACCATCGGCGAAGACCGCAATCTCATAGAGATCCGTCTTAAACTTGAAAAGGAAATCATTGTACATAACCTCGCCCAAGGATTGCAACCGCTCAGCCAACTGCGCAAAATCGGTCGACTGGCCGGCTGCGCGATTGATCTGAACGGAATTTCGCCCGCACAACACCATTCCGGCGCCGGTGGCCTTTCCGTGTAAGTATTCGAATTCGTGATGGGCGCACGTCGCACAATCAAGGCGGCGCGCCATCGTCAGATCGATGGCGGTCAATCGCCAATCCCAAACATCCAGGTTAATCAGCTTGCCATGCCGCTTCTCGAATTTTCCCACCAGGAGCTTGAGCGCTTCCGTAACTTGCAAGGAAGCGATCATATTGACGATGGGAGCAATCACTCCGGCCGTGTCACAGGTGGGGGAAGCGCCGAGCGGCGGCGCGCTTTGAAAGAGGCAGCGTAGGCACGGCGTCTCTCCCGGGACAATCGTCATGGTCAAACCATAACTGCCGACGCAAGCCCCATAGATCCACGGGATCGTTGTCTTGACGGATGCATCATTGATTAGAAATCGGGTCTCAAAATTATCGGTGGCGTCCAGAATGATGCGAGCCCCGGCGATCAGCTCCAGGATATTTGTAGGATTAACGTCTTCGATGATCCCCTCGACGCGTACGCTGCTATTAATTTGCCGAAGCCTTCGCTCGGCCGCGATCGCTTTGGGTAACCCAGCCCGCGCATCCGCTTCATCGAACAGAGTCTGGCGCTGCAAATTACTCTCTTCAACAAAGTCGCGATCTATAATGCGAACGTGACCGACCCCCGCCCTAACTAGGCTTTCCGCTTGAACAGTGCCCAGCGCCCCGCATCCCACGATGACGGCCGTTGCCTTTAACAGCTCCTCCTGGCCCGGTTCGCTGATGCCGGGAAATAATATCTGACGGGAATAGCGTTCACTCCGTATTTTGTCCAAAGCCGCTACCTCGCTCTTTTAAAAAAGTCGCACACGGGGCTTATGTTAGCATAGATTTCCGTGGCATTTCTATGCAGGCGCTTTGGGTCGATAGCGCGTTAATCCTTTTTGGTTGCAGCTCAAAGGCCACGCGGTTGGCCTACTGGCCACGTGTATGGGACGATTCTTCTGCGGCTGGAAGCCGCAGCCACTCTCTAATAAGCGGCGCCGTCCCGACATGTCGGGATCAACCCTCTATTTAGATCGGTGGGGAGCTACCTTCTGGTAAAAGCTCGCCTTTTTCAAGGTACCGAATCTTGCCGGCAAAACGGGCGGCATGCGGATCGTGCGTTACCATGACGACCGTCTTGTTCTGTTCTTTGTTGAGCCGGGCAAGGATCGTGAGGATTTCATGAGCGGAGTGCGCATCGAGATCGCCGGTCGGCTCATCGGCCAAGATCAGCGCCGGATCGGTTACGATGGCGCGTGCGATGGCAACGCGTTGTTCTTGACCACCGGAAAGTTGCCGTGGGTAATGGCTCATGCGATCTTCCAATCCCACCAACTTCAGCGCCGTCTGCGCGTGCTCAATCCGCTGCTTCTTGCTCAGACCGGTGAGAAGCAAAGGCAGCTCGACATTCTCCCGCGCGGTCAGCACCGGTATTAGATTGAAGGTCTGGAAAACAAACCCGATATTCTCATTGCGCCATTGCGCGATGGCTTTGTCACTGAGCTCCTGCAGATCCTGGCCGAGGACCCGCACTCTCCCTTGACTGGGGCGATCAATGGCGGCGATCAGATAAAGCAACGTGGACTTGCCCGAACCGGACGGACCCATGAGCGCGACAAACTCGCTTTGCTGTATCAGCAAGTTTGCCTTCTGCAGCGCTATAACATGAAACTCGTCCCGCTTATATTCCTTGCGCAAATCGATCGTCTCAATGACCGTATGGTTGTCCATAGCTTCGCCCTCCCGTTCCTAGGTTGAGTGTGCGGCGGTTATTGTGGCGCGCTAGCCCATCGCCCTTCACGCCCGCTTACGCACGTGGGCTGCGCAGGGTTCGCAGGCGTTCGACAGGGAAAAGAAGTAAGACTAGCGGGACGGCAGCGCGTGCGACCGCTTAACCAAGTTATCCCTGCTTTTCCTTCGCCAAAACGCGATCGCCATCCTGCAAGGTGTTTGGCGGATGAACTACAATCTCTTCCCCGCCAACCAGCCCCTCGATAACTTCAACGCCGGCGGTTGATACGCTTCCTGACTTTATGCCGCGCTCGACCACTTTACCCGATAAGACGATGAGCACAGTTTTCTTGCCTCCCGCTTCGCGTACCGCGGTGGCCGGAATAACAATCTTTGATGCTGCGCTCGTCTCACGCTCGTCCTTATCCCTCGCCGGTTCCTTGGCGATGAAGGCGCAACGAGCATTCATTTCGGGTCGCAAGAACGAGTCCGGCTTGAGGACTTTCACTTTAACCTGCACCGTGGCTTTTTGTCGGTTGGCTTCCGGAGACATTTCGGCAATCTCACCCTCATATTTGCGATCGGGAAAGGCGTCCGTGGTTACCGTCGCTTTTTGCCCCATAGATAGCTTGGCGAAATCATCCTGGCTGATGTCGAGCTCGACTTGCAGATCATTGAGGTCGGCTATGGATACCACGTATCCCTTGGCGCCGCGCTCACCTACAAAGCTGGTGGTGACAAACTCCCCTTTTTCCACGGCCCGTTCCAGTATGATTCCGGCCACCGGAGCTCGTATGACCGTAGCCTCGAAAAAGGTACGGCGCAAGGCTACCTCGCCGCGCGCCTGCTGTACTCGGCCGCGCATGGCTTCGATCTGCTCACGCCGTGGGCCAAGGCGCGCCAGATCATAATCCTTGCTTAAAGACGCCACACGAGCGTTCGCCGCGTCATAACGAGCTTGGGCGTTGTCTAAGTCTTGCCGCGGAGCCAAGTCGTCGCGGAACAACTGGCGCACGCGCGCCAGGCTGATCCGAGCGTTTTCCAAATCCGCTTTGGCTTGCTCCAGATTGGCGCCGGCTCTGGCAATTTCCTCCGGCCGCAGACCCGCTTCCAGCTCTTGCAACTGCGCCAGAAGGTTCAGCAAATTCCCCTCGGCCTGTTGCAACTGCGCGCCATACTCGGTGTCTTCGAGGCGAACCAGTACTTGCCCTTCCTCAACCGGATCGCCCTTCTCGACGCCGATCCACGCGATTTTTCCATTTACCTTGGCGGTTAGCTGAATCTTATGGTGGGCAACAATATAACCAGCCGCATTTAGCACTATGCCGGGGGCATCGGCCGCGTCTCGGCGGGTCACCGTGACGCGATGAACCGCCACTTCCGTCGCCCGATGGCTAAGCCGCCACAACGTCACCGCGGCGCCCATGATAACCAAGAACAAAACGCCCGCCACGATCCAACGGGTCGCCCACTTGGAGGGGACATCGGCCTCCCGCCGTCGCTGACGGTCAATCTTCAAACTGTTCAGGTCTCGATCAAGATCGTTATTTTCCGATGACATAATCTCTCAAGAACGAAAGAAGTGGGGTTCTAAAAAAAGACAGTAACTACTCAGGAAGAAGCCCGCCTTGACAGAACCGGGAGCGGTAGCGACCGGGTCGGCATGTTGACACCAGGCGCGCACCCGGTCGCTACCGCTCCCGGTTCTGAATCAGTGCCGCCGCCATGGGCTGAGCAGTTACAATTCCTATCGCGTAACTTGGCCAGATACTCTTGTCACAACCTACGCATGACCACGCCCCCATACGGATTCTTCCTTACGACGTCACAGCTCCCTCAGCGCGTTTAAGATGTCTTGCTTGGCCGCCATGCGGGCCGGCAGCAAGCCGCCTAAAATCCCCATGATCGTCGCAAAAGAAAGGCCTATCGTCATGATAAGCGGGGTCACGCGAAAATCAAAGCCGGTTTCACTGAACGTAATATTATTGTAGGTCCCGCTCTCGAGGCCATTAAGCGGTAATATCAACAAGATGCCAAGGAGTCCGCCCAGCAGCGAAAGCAGTAGGGCTTCGATAACAAAAGAGAGCAGGATGCTGCCGCGAGAAAAACCGAGCACGCGTAGCGTGCCAATCTCACGCGCCCGACGGACCACCGCCGCGTACATGGTGTTCATGGCCGCAAAGCTGCTGCCGATGGCCATGATCACCGCGACAAAAATGCCGAGGAACTCCACCGGCGCGGCGGTTGCGGTCTGCTGCGCATAATACTCGACTTCCGATTTGCCCTCCAGAAATAGCCGCTGGTCATCGGCCATGCTGTTTTTCAAAGCCTGCAAGGCCATCAGGTCCGTCGCCCGCAGGAGCACGCTGGAGAGCACTTCACTGCGATTAAAATCGGCGGCGACTTGATTAAGCTCGCCCCATATTTCATTGGAAAAGGCGGTTTTTCCGGCATCAAATATTCCGACGATCTTCCATTCCCCGCGTCCGAAGTACAGCGTGTTCCCGATCGAGCAATTGAGAAAGCGCGCCGCTACCGATTTTCCGACCATCACCTCTCGCTGTCCGGGCACCAACCAACGCCCAGCGGTTAAGCGAATCCCGGGCCGCAACCCGATTCCCACTCGCGACAAGCCGCGTATGGTAACGTTGCTGCCCTCCGGATCGTTCTTACGGGGCAGGCTCATGACGGTTACAATTTCTGCCGAAGCCATCGGCTCGCCGTCCGCCCGTTTTTCAATGCCGTTCTTGAGGCGTATGTTCATGAAAGCTTCGCGCGTGATTTGACTGACCAGCTCGGACGCCGAGTTCTTGCGCATAACTAGTAAGTGCAAGGGATGGCCGGTCGCCTGCAGAGATGTCCTGAGCCCTGCCACCATCGCCAAAATGCCGAGCAGGACCGCGACGGTCAAAGCGATCCCCAGCGCCGTCATAATTGTAGTGGTCTTCCGTACGCGTAAGTTGCGAAAGTTGTAAGAGAGTGGAATGGCCATAATTGAGAAACCCAAGCGTCTTGCCTAGCCCACATGCCGCAGCGCGTCGGTTATCGGCACATGCGAAGCATGGAAGGCGGGAAACACGGAGCTGACTACTCCAATGACAAAGGCTACCGCCAGGCTGATGGTGGGAACCACCGACGGGATCAGCAATCCGCTCGACATCATAGGCACGCGGCCGCCCAAGCCCATGCCGACCAAATAAGCCAGGGAACAACCCACTACTCCGCCGATCATGGCCACTATCACTGATTCGGCGATGATCATGGCCAGCACTTTGCCGGTCGTAAAACCCAGTGTTTTGAGTACGCCGATTTCTTTGATGCGCTCGCGCACCGACATGGCCATGGTGTTGGTGGAAACCAGCAGAATCGTAAACACCACCGCCGAGCATATGCTGAGCAAGAACAGCTTGACGTTTCCCAACATGGCGACAAAGCTCAATTGGAAGGCGCGCTCCGAATCGGTCTTGGTTTGGCGGTCGGCATTGCGAAACATGTCATCCACTTCCCGGGCAATGCGCGGCACCGATTCCGGGGCATCGGCCAGTATGCCGAAAGTTCCCACGTAGCCTTGGCGTCGTTGCGGCAACCCTTCCTGCAAGTATTTTCGGTGAAAATACAGCACGTTGTCGCTGCTTCCTTGAGTTCCCTCAAAAATGGCGCGGATGGTCAACTCCAAATCAGTCGGGTAAATATCGCCCTTCAATACGATTCTCTGGCCCAGCCTAAGATTATGCTTTTGGGCCAGACTCTTGCCGATGGCGGCCGACGTGCGCTCAGATTGAAAGGCCTTCAACTGCTCCGCCGAGATTTTCATTTCAGGATAAATCAAGAAGATTTTTTCGGGATCCGTAGCAAAACGCGGGAAAAAGTGTTCCGGGCGACTGTCAATATAGACGCCCCCGAACCAAGAGAGTGAGCCCACTTCGCGTACGCCGCACAACTGCCGTATGCGTTGCTCGTAATGTTCGGGCAGGGCGAAGGCTAACGATACGCGGTTGCGGACGACCAGGCGCAAAGCCTCTTGTGGGGAACCTTCGCGGAAATAAAACGCGTGATACACCGCGATCAATACGGCGAGCAATAAGATCGAAACGGCCACGCTGGCAATGGTCAGGAGTGTGCGTCGCTTATTGCGCAGCGTGTTCTTGAACGCGAACGGTATATATTTCCACATAGGTCACCCGGTCATGCCATGGGGCGATACGGAGTTTTGCCAGTCGCTCGACCCTGCCGTCTGCCAGAAGCTTGACTCGAACGTAAGAGCTAAGCCGTGAATTGTAGGGCGTAGGCCAAGTTAAGTCAATAACTGTCGCTGCAAAACCGGCTCGCCTGGCGAATAGCGCGGCGGCTGTCCAAGACCCTCCAAAGGATTACCAGCCAAAGCCGAAGGGAGTTTGTTCACTTGACGCTTCGGTCGCGACACTCGCGGATTCCGGCTCGTCGCCCCAGCCGTAGGTCCGCGGCTCAGCCTTAGGGTAACAATGGCCCTGAAGTTTGGACATTGGTCGCAGGCTCGCGCGATCCTTTCACTCCCACTACTTCGAACGAGCGTCCGCCATAGCCCGAAGCTTGATCTCGCAGCTCCGAAGGAGCGGGCTATAATAGCCAGGGGCAAGCGAAGCGCCGCCCCTGGTATGTAGACTATAGAAGTTATAAGCCCTGAAAGGGCGCGCCACCCTTCGGTGAAACTACCGACCTCAATCCAAGATATAACGCTCATCCAACCCGGCATCGTTTTTCCAGTACAAGAGACGCAGCTCATACTCAAACGAGTGGCGCTGCTGTAGTGCGCGAAGACCAGAACGTCAATCCCCTCCGGCTCCCTGTCGCCGATCGCTTGTTATGCCATGCACGGCATAACATGTGAGCACTGACAGCCGGTTTTGATTGTTTTTCGCCGGAGGGTCTGATAGACTCGGTTGTACAAGGGAGGATAATATGTTGAACCTATCGCGCACCTGCCATTCGTCCCACCCGTCGGTGAGAATTATTCTGGCCGTAGCTTTTTTATTCGTTTCCTTTTCATACTGGCCCAAGGCTAAGGCGGCGGCGCCCGCACGGCGGGCGCTAACGCTCGAGGCGCGCGTACGCTATCAGCGGGCGATCGAAGAAGTAAATTGGCGGTTCCGGATTTGGCCGAAGGAAAATCCACAACCGAAGCCCGATCTGGTAGACGTGATGCCGCTCTCCGTGATCCGGGCGAAAGTGGAAGAGGATCTGCGCCAAACTCAAGCCCTCGAAGTCTACTGGAAGCGTCCGGTGACGGGCGCGCAATTGCAAGCGGAGATGGATCGCATCAGCAATTCTCGGTGGGGCAGGCGGCCGCGGAGCGATAGGGCATTTATCGACACCTCACCCGCTGGGCTAGTTCAACGCTCTGCAGGTTGGAGATTCCTTCGAGCT
>JACOSC010000258.1 GCA_016179055.1 Acidobacteriota bacterium | reverse complement strand
GTTCAATCTTGGGAGGAGCTGCGGAACCGTATCCTGCAAGGCATTGCTGAAATCAACCAGGCTCCAGTGGTGCATCGTTGGAAAAAGTTCGAAGCCCTCTCAGCATAATGGATATGTTTCAATGAAACGATATACTAGTAAGTGCCGAGAGGAAATCCGAATCGAGAACACCTTGTTATGAACAGAAAGGCATTCGTTCGACTCGTTGTCGCCGTCATGGCCGTTGCGGCTTTGGTGTGTTTCATCTCTTGCAAAAGGGCACCCGCTGAAAAGACGAAGATTCGAATCGGCTATCTGCCCTACAGTTCTGCGCTTTCTTTCTTTCTCGCTCACGAGAAAGGATATTTCACGCAAGCTGGTCTGACCGTCGAGCCAGTGAAATGCGCATCAGCAAATGAAGCATTGGATGCTCTACGGTCGGGCCATCTCGATTTCGTGATGGGAGTTGGCCTCTCCACCTTTTTTGCCATGGAAGGCGCTTCGGCAGGTTCATTCAGATGCTTTCAGCCTTGTGTCGAAGACTCCACACACGCGGTGAGTTTTCTGCTTGTGCCAAAGGATTCGGTTCTTAAGCAGATGAAAGAGTTGAAGGGTAAAAGAGTTGGAACATACAGCGGAACTTCACAGGTTCTTGTCCTCCGACTGCTTCTCCGAAAGCTTGGCCTTGATCCGGACAATCCGGACGATGTCCGTATCGGTGATGTCGCTTCAAACCTGCAGGTTGACGCCTTGGCTGCCGGGCAGTTTGATGCCTTCCTCATGCTTGAGCCTTACGCTACAAAAGCAATAAGCGTCCAGGGCGCGAAGCCGCTAATTGAGAATCCTCGCGTGAAGTATATCCTCGACCCTTTCCCCGCCGGCGCTAATGCGGTCGCGAACAAGTTCCTTTCCTTGCACCCGGAGTTGACCCAAAAGGTTGTGGCGGCGCTTGACCATGCGATTGAAGACATCCATCGCGACGAGACATCCGCCAAAGCTATGCTGCCCAAATACGATCCGACGCTCACTGCGGACCTCGCAGCCAAAAGTAGCATTTACCGTTGGTGGAAGAAATCTGAAACGGATGTGATTGCCATCCAAAAATATGCCGACCTTTTGTTCGTGGAAAAGGCGCTCAAAAATAAGGTCAGTGTTGAGCCAATGTTCCTAAAATAATTCAGGGCAACGAGTGAATCTGGAATCGAACCACAGCGCAGCATCCGTAAGTGTTCGGAATCTCAGGAAATCCTTTCCGGGTTCTGGCGATGACCAAACTTCTCGACTGAGCGTGCTTGGTGGCATTGATCTTGACGTAGCCAAAGGCGAATTCGTTTCCTTTTTCGGCCCGAACGGCTGCGGGAAAACGACTTTCTTGTCTGTGCTCTCTGGCCTGCTGCCTGCCGATGAGGGAACCGTCTCCATTGATTCCGCTGGTCAAACCCATGTCGGGGTAATCTTTCAAAACTACCGCGAATCGCTTTACCCCTGGCTTCGCAACATTGATAACGTGGCCTTTCCACTCGAACTTCAAGGTGTGAGCAGGAGCAAGCGACGCGAACAAGCTCAGCAACTGCTTGAATTTCTCGGACTCAAAATACCCCGCGACGGCTACCCCTATCAACTCAGCGGCGGCCAGCAACAACTTCTCAGCATTGCACGCGCGCTGATCTTCAACGCGGGCGTGCTGGTCATGGACGAACCGTTTGCCTCCCTCGATTACAGCACGCGCTTTACGGTGCGCGATCGTGTCCAGGAAATCTGGACGAAAACCCGGACGACGACATTGTTCGTCTCTCACAACATTGAGGAGGCGATTTACCTGGCGGATCGGCTGGTACTATTCAGCAAAAAGCCGATGCGTATTATCAAGGAAATCCCGGTGCCACTCCCGCGACCGCGCGGGGCCAGTATCCTCGAAAGCGAGGATTTCTTCCGAATCCAGGTGCAGGCACTGAAAGTATTCAAGGAGGCGATGCTCCAATGAAACGCGGCATCCCGTGGGGAATCATTGTGTTGCTCGCGCTCTGGTGTCTGCTTTCCTTTCCGAAGCTCATTGACCCGCTGTACCTTCCCACGCCGGTGGCTGTTCTCAGAGAGTTTTGGGCGTCGGTGTCCTCCGGTCTGCTGCCAAGGCATGCTGCGGCCACAGTCTATCGGCTGGTCGTGGGTTTCTCAGCGGGGGCACTCGTCGGAATCCCGGTCGGACTCCTCATGGGTTACTCCAAACGTGTTTACAGCGCGTTGGAAGCCCTGATCGAAGTGTTGCGCGCCATTCCCGTAATCGCACTATTTCCGCTTTTCCTGATTTTCTTTGGCCTCGGCGACAGGTCGAAATTCATTGTGGCTGCTTGGTCCAGTTCGCTCGTCATTTTGATCAACACGATGTACGGTGTGCAGCACAGTTCGACTGTTCGCCGCATGGTTGCCCGCAGTCTCAAAGCCTCCGAATGGCAAATCTTCTGGAAGGTTGTTCTTCCAGACGCTCTGCCAGAAATTCTCGTCGGTTTGAGAACGGGGGTTTCCATTGCGCTTATTGTCGTTTTGATGACTGAGATGTTCCTTGGCACTCAAAAAGGCATCGGACAGATGATTTACAACGCACACCTCATGTACGACACACCCACTATGTATGTGGGAATCATCGCATCGGGGGTTGTTGGATATGGATTGAATCTCCTTCTGCTCACGGCACAGAGGAAAGTGATTCACTGGAAAGGAGATTTTCAGAATGAGTGACAATTTGCGGGTAGCCGTCTTCTGCGGTTTTAGCGAAGACAAACCTGATGCGGATCTACCGAACGAAATCTTGTTTGCGTACCAATTGCTGAAGCTATTTGCGCTTGGGCGACTTGACCTTTCTCCGGCAGCCACCCCGAACGACAGGGATTCGAGCTTCGCCTTGCGGGAGTTTCGGAAGGCATCCAACCCCGAGTTGCCGCTGTGGGGAAAGTTCACGGTTTTCTACTGCAATGTACGGCCGGGATTCTTGGAGGAACTCAGACCTGTTCTTGAAGGTGACCGCTTCGATTACGCGCTCGTAGTCGTGCCAAAACGGAACTGTAAGTGTATTCAGAACGGATTCTGGAGGAAGTTTTTTGGCCTTGGGCCCAAGAAAAGTGTTCTTCGCACTACGCCTTTCGTTCCAATGGAGTTTGCGCTCGCGGAGGGGTATGGCAAGGCGCCGATCGCTTTCGTGGAACAAGACGTGCCGGAAAACGAAATCCCTCTGATTACCAAGAATGTTCAGCCGAAGAAAAAGTTTTCTCGAGGCCAACTCGAAGCGCCGAGCAACTGGCCAGTGATTCAGAACGAGCTGAAGGATCTAGAACAGCAAGCTTTGGCGACGCGGCGGTTGCATTTTGGTCTCCCAAACGCGACAATCGAGGAGTTTTACTTAAAGCTTTGCAAGCTCTTGCTCACCGCGACTCGCGTCTCCATTATTAATCACAGTCTTCTTCCGCTTGGATCCACCTTCGATCAAGATGATACAAGTGCGTGCGTCTTCCCTGAACACAGTCATGCGGTTTCGGCGCGTGACCTCTATTTTACCTTTGAGTCTGCGTTAGTTACTGAAAACTCGAATCGCCTAAAATGTTTGCTCACGAAAAAACCTGCTGTATGGACCAGTGATTTTGTTTCTTCGATGCTTAACCGAGTTGATATTTGGGCAAAGGATGTCAACCGCGAATTCGTTTTGGAGCGCGCGATTTCAGTTCCGGTTTGGGGCCAATTTAGCGAGTTGGGCGAGCAATCAAAAAACGACATTCGCCAACGATATCTGTCCATATTCCGATCTCTGGGCCGAATGGAGAAACGGCAAGCCGAGGCGGAAGCAAGTGGCAGCAGGCTGAGAATTCAATACACAATTCGAGCGTTCAAGACCGCAACGCTTCAGTCATTTCCGACGACTGTTCATATGGTTCATGATAACAATAAAGAGACAGCGGTCTGGGGATTTTTACGCAGCAGTCAAACTGAGGACGTACGCACGGATGACTTCCTGGTCGCCCACAACTGCAATATGGTTTCTGTATGGAAGAAACAAGTGGAGACGTACTTTGAGAATGAATCTCTCCATCCCGAGGCCGAAAAGCACTCCATAAATCTCGTTGAGAAAGGGGCGTGGCAGGCTACTGCTGTCGAATCGGCGTGCAGAAGTCTCACACAAATGATCGGAAACGACACACTCATCAAAGAGTTGGTCAACGATCTTGCTTCATTTCACCAACCAGGCGCTGGGTTTAAGAAGTGGCTTGACCAGAGTAACCACACATGAGCACGACTACTTGCGATCTTGTAGTGCCGCCCTCACGAGATGATACAGTAGCCGTGTCGCGCTCTGGATTCTTCTCACCCCTCGGCCTTCTTTCAATTGCCACATATGCCGGCAGAGCCTTCAGTGAACTGAATGTCCGCGTCTGGGACGGCAACATTACACCCGAGAGCAAAATTCGTATCCGTCCTGACGCCGCGCTTGTGGGTTTCAGCCCAACAATTCTGAGTTACGAGTCTTGTTTACGCTTGGCGCAGCGCGCCAAAGCAAATGGCAGCATAGTTGTGTTCGGTGGCTACCAAGCCAGTTCCCTTGGCAAACGTGTTCTTGAGGCGAATGATTTCGTGGATTATGTCGTGGACGGTGACGGAGAGTTGCCGTTCACCGAGTTGCTCCGCGGTCGCCCGGCTCCCGAGATTCCCGGACTCATCTACCGCACAGAGGCTGGCATTCAACGAAATCCCATCCAGCGCGTTCCGCTGGACTCGTATCCTTTCTCTGACCGAAGCTTGCTGGATCGGCACGAGTACGTGCAAAGATTCCAAGACAAATATCTCAAGCGCGGATTCCACATCCCTGATTTGATTTACTCTCAAAAAGATTGCATGTGGGCTGCGAAGACCGGTGGTTGTGTCTTCTGCGCTCGGATTGATAAAGATTACCGCGCGCGGGCTGTCGAAAAGGTTTGGGATGAGATTTTTTGGCTTCATCACACTTACGGCACAGACTACGTGTGGGACGTGACCGGCAGTTTCATCGGGAATCCCGAATGGGTCCGTGCGTTCCATGCGGCGCGGCCAAAGGAATCGGGCGTGGCGTTGGAAATTTATGGGCGGGCCGCCGAAATCATCGGCCCGGGCATGGCACAGATGATGGAAGAAATCGGCGTGCATAAAGTTTTCATCGGGGCTGAGTCAGGCGATCAACAAGACTTGCGACTCACGATGAAGGGCGCAACGCCTGGAATCAATCTCCGAGCGGCGCGGCTCTGCGCGCAGCATGGAATCGCGCTTTCTCTCGGCTTCGTTGTTGGGCTTCCTGGAGAAACTGAGGAGTCGTTGGGGCGAACACTCGCCCACGTTAGGCAACTCGTGTCAGAAGCGGAAGTGGAGACAATTTCGTGCGCGATTCTGCTTCCGATTCCGGGGTCGAGGAGCTTTCAAATGCTTGTCGAGCACCGTGACACTACTGCAAAGTATCAATCTGGCGACCACTGGGACTTGGAAGGAATGCAGCGAGACTGGCTGAGGCTCTTCACATCCATCTCCTATGAATACGCGGTTGAGGTCGCTGAGTGCATTCTTTCGCACGCTCCAACTCAGAGCGCAATCCTCAGATTTCAAGAGAATGCTAGGCCAAGAGATGACGCAATGCAGCCTTTGCCCATGAGTTCAGCAGAGGCGAAGACCACTTGAATGCAGGCGACCAAGTTTCATTTTCAGAGTGGTGGGTGTCGATGCAACGGAACTTACTTCGTGCCTGTCGCTTGGCGGCGTCCAATGAGGCTGCCTACCATTGTCGTTGTTCCGGGAGGAACCGGAGTCTTGAGTTCACCGAAGGGTGGTGACTGTGGTCAAGGGTTGATTGAATTGGCGAAGCACTTTGCGAGTGATAGGTTCGTGGCCTGCTGCTACGATGGCCGCGGCCAGGGTGAAGCTGAGGGCATCCGATCAGGTCATCATCTCGCAGTTGAAGACTTGGAAGTTGCCCTGGCGTGGTTGCGCGAGAATGTTGATGCGGTTGATGGACGACGTGTAGGCGTGTTCGGTCAGAGTCTCGGTGGGATGGCGGCTGTGATGGTTGCGAGGGGCGATGACGGCATCCGTTCATTGGTGCTTTGGGGAGTCTTGCCGCGCTACTCGGTCTGGAAACAGAAGCAAGAACGCGCCGGGGACGGCACATTCGAGAAACTGTGGGAGAAGGCCTCCAAGGAACCGGACTGGCAAGACAAAACCATTGAAGATTTCGTGCGAAGCTTCCGCGTTATGCATAGTTTGGTGCCAGGAACGTGGGAGTAGCCGTCAAGGCTGTGAATCTAGCGCGGTGCAAGTCCGTGTACCGTCAATTGGTCGATTCAGACGGTTAGTATATCTGATGCGTGGGGAGGTAACGAACCACGTTCGGCTCGGATGTAAAAGCGACGGCTGCCTGAGCAGCGAAGCTGCTTAGGGTCGGAGCCACCTGGGTCGCGAACAATCGTGGAGGCCAGAAGGCGTTAACGAATACTGCAGCCCCGAAAGGGCACCCCTTCTGAAGTGGCTGAAGGAACATTGCGCGTAGCCGACCTAATCACGTGTTAGGGAAGGCCGAGGGGCTCTGGGAAGAAACGATCAGATGCACCAGAGCCAGCGCCGGGGTAGGGGTTCTGGCATCCAGGAAAAGAAGCGCAGAGATAACGACGGGAAAGTCCCTCAGCCAGCCGGGTGGTGACCACCGGCAAAGACTGTTCTTATAAGTGTAGTAACACAAGAAGGACAGAGGCCTTGGGACTGGCGCATGGGGTCGTAAGAGCGAAGACAGAGAGGTAATGCTCTCTGAGATGTGGAAAACCACCTCCGAAAGAAGGTAACACCTTCGATAGGCAAAGGACCCCTGGGCACTGGGAGTCGGAACCGGAAACAAGTGAGCGATCACGAGGATTTCCGGAACAAGACACGCACTCAGGTAAACCGGAACAGATACGAGGGTATAGGCGCACCGGCCTTTAAGCTTGGTCTGATCCAGGCAGACCGAAGATGCCATACCCAGGTCAGAACCGGACTCTGGAAATCGGACCGTCCGGGATCGCAGGGGGCGGTTGGGAAACGTGGCGTTGCTGGCAACGTGCGCGCGCCCAACTTCTACCCGACCTTGGCACCAAAATCCCGCTGGGCCGCCGCTTTACGTCAAAAATTCCCGTCGGCGCACGGGTTTTTTTGTTGCTGGGCTCCCCCCGAATCTGATATAGTCCCCCATGGCACAGAAAAGCAATTCCCTACCTATGATCCCTGGAGGTCATTTCATGGAAAGAGATTCGTTGGGAGCAACTAAGAAATCTTCCCCAACTAGAATCTCAATTATCTGTTCGACTGGCGACATTTACTGCATCGGTCCCCGTCGCTTCTCCTCCCAGCGCAAGCGTCACGGTTTTGAGGTCGACCTGATTTTTCTCCGGGCCACAACCTTCTGGGGACAAAGCAAACGACGCTTCAACGCCTATTTCGACGAGGATGACTTGTCTGAGTCCGTGTATCAGCAACTGCTCGATATATGCAGAGACAGCGCCATAGTGGGCTTCAGCGTCTGGACGCATCAGGTTGAGCAGGTGACGCGGGTCACCCGTCGCCTGCAGAAGGAACTGAGTTCACTCATCATTTGGGGAGGCATCCACCCCACCAGTTTTCCTGAGGAATCATTACAAGTGGTGGAAGCCATTTGTATGGGAGAGGGAGAAGTCAGTTTCCTGCAGCTTGCGCAAGCCGTACGGGAAGGACGCGATTATAAGAAGGCCCGGGGGTTCTGGTTTCGCGAGGGCGGGAAGCTCATTCGAAATCGTGAACAACCCTTGGTAAATGATCTCGACGACTTCCCATTTCTTGATTTTGAGTATGAGGCCCACTTCATCGACGACCAGGGCAAGTTGTAGCGGATGGACATGCGTCTCATGAAAAAGTATTACGGCGGCAAGTTGTGGACCATGTTCAGCCAGGGTTGCCCATACAAATGCACATTTTGCTCGAATGACGTTCTTATAGATTTGGACAGCGGGTATCGGAAGTTTCGGAGACATTCCGTCGATTTTTCCTTGCGGAACTCCGCTATATTCTTTCACGGTACCCCCACATTTACAATATCTGTTTCGACGACGACGCCTACATGTTCCTCCCCATTTCCGTGATCCGCGAGTTCTCGGAAAAGTACAAAAGGGAGTTTGCTATTCCTTTCTTTGTCAGCGGCATCATTCCCGCTTCCGTGGAAGAGGAGAAGTTTCAAGTCTTGATAGAAGCGGGAATGGTCAAGGCGCGAATCGGCCTACAGTCCGGCAATCCTCGGATTATGAAGGAGGTTTTCGTTCGGCCGTTTCACGACCGCAAGCTGTTGGTTGCCTCCGAAATTGCCTACAATAACCGCAAGAGGCTGGCTCCCTTGCAGTATGACCTGATCGTAGACAATCCCTGGGAACATCCTGAGGAATTGAAGCACACGATCCGGCTGGTGCATTCGCTGAAACCTCCGTACACTTTCGCCATCAATTCGCTCACGCTACTGCCCGGCACGACGATTTACCGCATGGGGGAGCAAGCCGGCTTTACCAGGAAGAACCAAGAGATCACGCTGGCCTCTTACGTCCAGTACATACCGACGCGGCTGAACCTGACCCTTGCCTTTTACATCATCACGAGAGTGCCCCAATTCTGGATCGACTACGTTCTGGGCCAAGATTTCGGGGACAGAACCGTTACGATGAAGCGTTACCCAATGATCGGAGCGATGATCATCGCCGTGGGCCTCATCAAGAAGGTCATACACGGCCTGATTCGCCGCGACATTTCGGCAATTCCCCGGCCCTTCGACCTTATTTTGGGAATGCTTTTCATAGGACAGCACAACTCGCCGGCCAATCCCGATAAGGCCAGTCAACCATTTTTCCAGTATTCGCTTCCCCGGAAAAACAAGGACAACCTGCAAACTACTCCGCCTTGCCGGAGCGCTGAATTTTAGGAGCCTATCCGGGAGTGAGGAAGGGCTACGTCCCGAGAAGTACCTGTCGGCCTGGAACGCAACGGCAGCTTTGCAGAGTCTATGGCTTATGTATTATTTTTTCACAAACTGGCTACAACCGTATCCATTCCTTCATCTGATCACGGGCCTGTTAATTGCGAGCCTTTGGCATCGGCGCCGTGAAAGCAAGGTGCGATTGATGGCCCTCATGATCCTCTTTCTCGCCTTAACGGCACACAGCCTTCCGGTGGTGAGCTATGGTGTCCTGGGCACATTGGAGTGGTCGTGTCCTCCGAATCCGCAACGGCCGGCCTATGTGGACGCCATCGTGGTTCTCGCGGCCGGCATACGGCCTCCCGATGCGATACGAGTGAAGGCAGAGATGGATCAGGACACGTTGTACCGCTGCCTACATGCCGCCGAGCTTTACCATCAACGCGCAGCTTGCCCGATCATCGTAAGCGGAGGCAAGGTCGATGCTGCTGCACCCGGACCGGCGGCTGCGGAACTAATGCGTGAATTCCTGGGAAAGCTTGGAGTGGCGGACAAAGACCTGATCGTTGAAAATACCTCGCGCACCACGTTCGAGAACGCCGTTGAGTGCCGGAAGATACTCGAGTCGCGCGGCCTGCGCAAGATTTTCTTGGTTACTGACGCCGTAGACGCTCATCGTGCCCTACGCTGTTTCTGGAGACAATACATCGATGCGATTCCTTCGGCTTGCCACTATCGCGCCACTCAGATGAAATTTTGGTATACGGATTTCATACCAAGCCCGGCGGCTGCCCAGAACTGCCAGCGAGTGTTTCACGAATGGTGGGGAACTTTTTGGTACTGGCTTCATGGCAGAATCTGACACACGCCGTTCTCGCCAGTGAGCAGGATCATAGAAGTGACGCCGGCGAGCTGAGTAGGCGCCACAGAGTCACAGCGCGGCCTTTAGGCCGCAACCAAAAGGATAGATACGTAATGTAAAGGGGTTGACGCTCCATGACCCGCTCCGTCATGAGGTAGAGTTGCAAAGTCATCTTCATGGGGAGCTAAGCCATGGAGCGATTTCTGGAGCGGCATCAAGACCGCATCCAAGGTATTATAGCCGGAATGGATCGCATATTGTTCCGCGGGAATTTGTCCAATCTTTGTCACCTCGGGGGCATGGAGCGTTTCTTGTCTTCGCAGCGGGTGCGTTATAAGGACGTCAAGGCCTTTGCCCTGAAGATCTCCGCCCGCATCAATGCGCCGGCGGAGGCCGTTGCCCAGCCAGCCGGTCATCCGTGTGAGTATGTCCCTTCGGGCCAAGCGTCGAAGGAAGAGATCGCCCGCGCCGTCGCAGTCTTGCCGAACGGTGAAGCCTGGGTCGTCGGGGAAACCACGCTCTCCGGCGGCTGGCAGCACACGCTCATCGAACACCGCACCTGTGCCCCCAGCGAGAATCCCCGGGCCGGTGTCGCACTGCCAAACACTGCAGCGGAGTGAAGTGTGGTATCTTCTCAATAAATCGGGGTAAGAGATTATCTCAAAACATGTAGGAGAGCACGGTCGGGCGCCCCACCAAATTTTGGCATAGGACCTTGCCTTGATTTATTGAGAAGAGATTCGCCGGCCCTGAAAGGGCCAAATATTATAGCCGGAATAGAGCGCAGCGTAACCCCCGGTCTTCCCCGCCCCTCCGGTTTAACCCTGAAAGGGTCGAACCTAACCACCGACCGTGCCTTGGTGCGACCCCTTCAGGGTCGAACGGACTCTCGGGATATTTGACCGGGGGTTCCGCTCCGCTCCACCCCCGGCTATTTTATGTACCCCTTTCAGGGATATGATTGGCTGACGGTTGCGGGCCCCTCTTGAATTTTGGCCTGGGCCCCTGCCCCTATTTATTGAGAAGATACGAAGTGTGTTCCTCATTTTTCCTGTTCCCTTTCGCTTCACTCGTCGTCTCAGGGAGTGGTAAGCTCGAGGTTCGAGCGCCAACTCGCCAAGTGGCATGGCGACAACGGGTACCCGATCGAGACATCAACGACAGGGAAACTGCATGAGAGCAACATCGAACGGAATTCCGTCCGCACTCCTGAGCCTGGCGGCAGGACGTACCGGCGTTGCACCCGCGGGCGCAGAGGTGCGCCCTACCGCACAAGCGGCCACGTCTGAAACTTTCTACACGGAGGAATTTCAATGAAACGAATCTTAATAGTTCTACTGCTTTTGCTCGTCGCTACGGCTGTGGCCGAGGCGCAGCCGGTGATCACTTCGCTTTCCGCCGATTCTTTGCCGCGCAGCGGGCGGCTGCTGATTCGCGGCGCGAGTTTCGGCAGCGCGGACCGCGGACGCGTGGAAATCGGCGGCCGCGAGGCGCCCTTCACGCGTTGGAGCGATGCACTGATTGCCGCCTATGTGCCCGAGGCCACGACGATCGGCGCCGCCGCGGTGCAGGTATTCACCGATGCCGGCGCCAGCAACACGATGCCGCTCGCGGTCACGTTGCGTACACCGCCGCAGGACGGCGTGGCCTGGCGGTTCCAGGCCGACGCCATGTACATACGAGCCCGCCCAGCGGTGGGCCCCGATGGAACCGTGTACACGAACGATGTGGCCGGCCATCTCTACGCGCTCGCGCCCGATGGCGGCCTGCAGTGGATTTTCAATGGAGCGGGTGGAAGCGGAGTGACGCTCGGCCCCGACGGCAATATCTACGCCGGCAGCGAAGCGGCCATCACCGCGATCAATCCCGACGGCACACTCCTCTGGCGATTCGCGCAAAATCCGCGCGCCTTCATTTTGCTGGGTCCCAATGTCGGCCCCGACGGCAATATCTACGCCGTGGCCACGCAAGGGTTGGGAGTTTTTTCGCTGACGCCGTATGGAGACCTGCGCTGGTCGATGCCTGAACCTTATTCACGCCCTATTGTTGATCTGCAGGAAATCGTTTTTGGTCCCGGCGACGCGGACTTCCAACTCTACTTCAACGCCAACGATCACCTTAAGGGCATACGCCTGGACGGCCGCGAAGTCTTCACCATCTCCGGCAGCCTGAGCGCGCAGTTGGGCGATCCGCAACCCGCGGTCGGCCCCGACGGGAACATTTACACACATCAGTTCCTGATCGGCCAGGGCACGCGGCTAGTGGCGTTCGATCCACAAGGCGACCGCCTGTGGACCTTCTTTGAAGCCGGCACAAATGTTGTGAGCACTCCGGACGTCGGCCAGGATGGCGTCATCTACGACGGACACAACCTGGCGAGTCTCTATGCCATCCACCCCAACGGCGCCGAGCGATGGCGCTACACCGATAGCGGCATTCTGTCCAGTCCCGTAGTCAGCCCGAACAACGACCTGATCTTTCTGGGCGGCATCGTCACCTATGGCCAGCCGGGACTCTTCGCGGGTGTCAGCACAGCGGGAGCGCTGCTGTGGAGGATATTGTTGCCCATCGAGGACGGCCGCAACGTCGTGCCTTCCTCCCGCGCGCGCTTCTCGGGTGACGCTCAGATGGTCTACATCGGCACATCCATTCCCGGCCAGGAGAGCGGCAACGAATACTGCTATCTCTATGCTGTTGCAACGGCGCCGTAGAAATGTCTCACCGGATACTGGAATAGCGCGTGGAGGATGTGGGCGTCGCACGGACCGATGCAAAGGCCGTCGGGGAGCCTGGCGTGCTGACGGGCGAACGTTATGAGGGATGGCGTGGCGCAGCCTTCTGACAGGTTGGGCAGAAGAACGAAGATCGGCCACTTTGCACGATTCGCTCAATAGGGACGCCGCAACGATGACATTCCAGGCCCTCCCTCTGAAAGACCAGCAGCGAGTCGTAAAAGGCGCCATCGCCTCCGTCGGGCGCTTTGTAACTAAGAAAAGTGGTTCCGGCGTGCTCTATGGCCGCCAGTAAGACCTGACGTATGGCGGTATGCAAGCGCTGCGCTTCACGAGGGCGCAACGTGTGGGAAGGCCGTCGCGGATGTATGCGCGACCGGAATAAGGCTTCGTTCGCGTAAATGTTTCCAAGCCCGCTCAGGCGTTTCTGGTCAAGCAGCCAAGACTTGATCGGGGCCGCGGATTGTTTGAGTGATTGTCGCAGCCAATCGGGAGTGAAGATTGGATCAAAAGGCTCCGGTCCGAGTTCGGCGAGCTCGGCGCTTTCCAATACCTCCGCCGTCTTATAAAGCTTCAGCAGACCGAAGCGCCGTGGGTCGACAAAATGCACGGTGAGCCCGGCGAACCGCCATCGGCCGTGCGTGTGTCTTACGGGATCGACCTTCTCATGGCCAATGAAAAAATGCCCGCTCATACCAAGATGCGCCAGCATCGTGTAACCGCTGCTAAAATCCCACAGCAAATACTTTGCGCGACGACGAATTTGCAGGACGGTGGCGCCTTGAAGGGCGCGGGCCAACTGGCGGGCCGGGATCGCCGCGCGCAATGCCATTCTCGAGAACTCAGCTCGAACCAATCGGCGACCCACCAGATTCTCTGCCAATTGCCGACGAACGGTTTCTACCTCGGGTAATTCCGGCATGTTTCCTCCCAATCCGTACGAGCCGAAACAGAACCGATTGCAGTAGCGACCGGGTCTATGTGCCATTCGGCGCTTACCCGGTCGCTACCGCTCCCGGTTCTGTGTCAGTGCAGACCTCCTGAACAGTTCCCTGGGCCAGCCGCAGCCTCGTCGCGTCAGCGACGATGGCTTTAGCCGACAATGGCACTTTACCGACGACGTTTCGGCGATGTGATCTCTTCGGCATGAGCGCGCACATAGGCCAGCAGCTCCTCTGCGGTTACCGAGGCGGTGCCTAATTTTCCCACCACAATACCCGCGGCAAAGTTCGACAGCCGCGCGGCATCGGCGATCGCGGCTCCATGCGCCAGGCCCATCGCCAAGGTCGCGATGACGGTGTCGCCGGCGCCGGTCACATCAAATACTTCGCGCGCCACCGCCGGAATGTGAATCACCTGGCTCGGGGAAAGGAACAGCGCCATGCCCGCTTCGCCGCGCGTGATCAGCAAGTACCGGCATCCGGTTTGCAAGAGTATCTTCTTGCCGGCGGCCCGCAGCGAGCCTTCGTCTCGAATGGCCACGCCGGCCACCGCCTCCGCCTCATGCTGGTTCGGTGTGATCACCGTAGCTCCGCGATACCAGCCGAAGTTCCGTACCTTTGGATCCACGCACACGAACAGCCCGCCGGTGCGGGCCCGTCGCATTACGTGTTGCATAAGCGGGCCGCTGATGACGCCTTTGGCATAATCCGACACGATGATTCCATCGGCATCGGCAAGCCATCGATCAACAGCCGCCATCACGGCGCGTCCGGCGCGGTCGCCGAGCGCTACGTCGCTTTCGCGATCCGTGCGACAGACTTGCTGATGATGGGCAATGATACGCGTCTTAACCGTCGTGGGCCGCGCTTCATCGTTTATCAATCCCGGCTCGGGATGGAGTCGCCGCAACTCTTGATCCAACAGCCGGCCGGGATGATCATCGCCCACCACGCCGATAACCTGCGGGGCGCCGCCCAATGCCCATAGGTTGTGAGCCACGTTGGCGGCGCCGCCGAGATGTGTGGTTTCCCGCGTAACCTCAACGACTGGCACCGGCGCCTCCGGTGAAATCCGACGGACGGAGCCCCATACAAATTGATCGAGCATGACATCTCCCAAAACTAAAATACGGGTGCTCTTAAAGTGGCCGATTAGACGCGCCAGTCTTGTAACGGTAGTTTGAGACAGTTTCATGAAAGTATCCTAACCCATATGAACGCCGCGTAGCGGCTCATTGACTTTAGCCGTGTCCTTTAGGGCACGGGTCCAATGGACCAGCCGGCCCCCCGTCGCGTCAGCGACGATTGATTCAGGCGATAATGGCGTTCTACGACGCCTTAGCAAATTCAACCCCACAGATATTTTAGGTATCCTGTACTATTATGGTGCTGAAGACGATGGGGAAGCGAAGTGTAGGTATTGGCCATAATTGTTGTCCCGTGGCTGCGGGTCAATCGTCCCGACAGCGTCGGGACGGAAGGGTTTCCGCCGCCGAACCTACCGTGCCTTGAAAGGCACGGCTAAAGTCAACGGGCCGCTACGCGGCAGGTTCAACCAGCCTTCGGTATTGCACCCAAGTTTGGTTAATGAACCGCCCTAACCCGAACGTGTCGTTCGGCCTGCGGCGGTTCACAAGATGATGCGCGCCCGCCTGCGACCAATACAGACTGTACGGCCCGGCGCGCTCATCGGACACTAGACCACAGACATTAGTCGGAAGTCGGAACTCTAAGATCTGAGGTCTCCGCGGACAAGATACGGTCTACGGCCGCGGCCACCATCTCTACGGTTATACTTTGGATACATTTCGGTTCGTCAAAAACGGCGCAACGATGTCCGGGGCACGGATTGCACGGCAGACCGGATTCGATCAGCTCGTAAGTGGCATGCCATGGCCGCCAGCCTATCGCGCTGGACGAACCAAAGATCACTACAACCTTCTTCTTTAAGGCTGAAGCAATGTGGGCCGGTCCACTATCGCACCCGATAAACAACGCGGTCCGGTCAATAACAGCCATTAGCTCAGACAGGGGCAAATCATCCCACACGATCACCGGCGCGCCGGCCGCGGCTTGAATCTCTCGGGCAACCGCGCGCTCAGCCCTGCCCACCGTGATCACCACCGGCCAATGGCGGCTGAGGGTCAGGTAATTAACCAGTTGGGAAAATTTTTGCGGATCCCATTGCTTAGTAAACAACGTGGCGGTAGGATGAATCAGCACAAAAGATCGATCCGCCAGCCCCACGGCGCTAAGCCGCTGTCCCACTCTCCGGCGCGCGGCTTCATCGATGAAAACTTCGAGGCGCGGCAAGGGCTCGACCGGAATTCCCAACCATTTCAGCGGCGCTAACTGATTCTCCACCGTGTGCAGATTCCGCCGTTGCCATACCAGCGACGGCGGGGGCATACGAAATGTGTAGGCCGACGGATAACGGTATGAGGCTAATCCCAGTGTGTAGCGGCTGCGGGCGAGACTTGTAAATAAGAGGCTGGTCGTTCCGCCATGAAGATTCACGACCAGATCGTACCGGCGCCGGCGGATCGCCATGGCAGTTTTCCACTTCGGCAGTAATCCGTAAGAGGGGCCGGCTCGGCAGGTATCGACCTCCAACACGGCATCGAGTTTTGGATTATGCTGTAAAATCGCGGCAAAGCGCTCCTCGACCAGCGCTGCAATGTGTAAATCGGATCGCCATCGTCTGAGCGCCGAAATTACCGGCGTCATTAGAACGGTATCCCCTAATGAGCGTAGCCGTAAGAGCAGAACGCTGGAAATCGCGCCCAGATCAATGGAGGGGCGCGTCCGTTCCCTATTGGTTTCTGACGGCATATGGGACACCAAAAAGGAAGAAGGATCTCGTATGGCCTATCGGAAATCCACGGCAAAGCATTCAAATTAGCGCCCGACAAGGCATGAAAGGGCTGACTCGTTGGAGGCCCGTTTCACGCCTTGCGATACATCCTTCATGACGGACGCTAGGACGAGCCTTCAATCTTGGCTTCATTAACGAGCATGACGGGAATGTCGTCTTTGATCGGATATACACGGTGGCAGTTGAGACACTTGAGTCCTTTTTCATCAGGAGTCAATTGAACTTCGGTCTTGCACTCAGGACAGGCTAAGATTTCCAATAGTTCTTTGCTAATCGACATGGGTTACCTCCGCACTCATTCATGCTGGGTTGCTAACTCGCGGGACTGGCACGCCTCCACCAATTCAGCTTGGTTTGTGGGAGGCGGCTAGCCTATGCTCACGACCTGTGAACAATCGCCGAATATTGGCATGATGTTTAGCAATGATCAAAAGGGCGCCCAGACCTCCGCCGAGAATGACCACTTTGGGCTCGTCAAACCAATAGGCGCTGAGCGGATAAGCCAGTGTAGCCATAATCGAGCCTAGCGAAACGTAGCGGGAAATCCCCATCACAACGACAAACACCAATATTGAAGCCAGACCGGCCATCGGCGAGATGGCCATGTAGGCCCCGCAGCCTACCGCCACGCCCTTACCGCCCTTAAACTTCAGAAAAATTGTAAAAATGTGGCCGACAATCGCCAATACGGCGGCGGCGACTTCCCAACTGCGTGTCGGATCGTTCAAAAGCTTCCGTGCCAGAAGAACGGCCAAATAACCCTTGGCCGCATCCAGCAATAAGGTAGCGACGCCACCCATCTTACTGGCGCTGCGGAAGACATTGGTCGCTCCAATATTTCCGCTGCCCACCTGCCGTATATCCCCGCCTTGGGTCAGGCGCACGATCATATAGCCGAAGGGGATCGCCCCCAAAAAATACGCGCCCATTAAAATAAGCAGGTGGTGCATGGACATAAAACTAACTACTGGCCAAAGGGGAAAGCCTGAAGTTTTTCATACACGGAACCGGTTGGCGCCAACGTGCTTTTATAAAGATAGAAATTATCAACCACAAAGGATCCAAGCGATTGACTTTCGCGGTAGAGATTTATGTAGGTCATTAGACGAAACAGGTTATCCGCTCCTTTGATCCGGCCCAACGTAATATGCGGACTCGGTTCCCGTTCCTCGGCCGCAAAGCCTATTGAGGCCATCGCGGTTTCCACGGTGCTCGCGAGGTTCTTAAGCCGGTCGTCCTCAGGTCGCGTTCCGATCCATATAACGCGGGGGGACTGCTCGCGCGGGAACGTGCCCAGTCGCTCCAGATGAATTTCGAAGGGCTTGGACCAGCGGGCAATATCCCTTAACTGCTGACAGATTGCCGGCTGTCTTGTGTCGAGCACTTCCCCAAAAAATTTTATAGTGATATGAAAGCCATCCGGGGCCGCCCAACGAACCGGCGCGTTAAACTGCTTCATTTCCGCTTGCAAGCCGCGCAGCTTGTCCTTGAGCCGCTCCGGGATGTCCACAGCAATGAAAATACGCATATTATCATAAAGAAACCGCGCAAACCGGCGCGGACCAGCTATAATCCCGACCAAAAGGATAGGAAGTATAACACAAGATTTCGTGACGGAGAAGGCGGCGAGACAATCGATTCCGCGTGAGCGGCAGCAGTGCAGATCCCTGAACCGTTATTTGGTCTTCACAAACTGGGGCGCATCCTCAGAAATAATGGCTATAGTATTTGTCATGTCCAGGTCCGTATAAGATCGGAAGGGCTCTTATCGGGCGGCGAAAAAGTGCGGACTAAAATCGAAGGGACGCACAAGCTGCGGCGGTTCTCGATACGGCAATTCTATAGTGATGGACATAGAGATCTGCGGGCGCGAGAGCTGACCAGCTGGAAGGCGAAAGAGTCCTGTTTCCTCGTGGTTCATACGTTTCTTTCGTGTTGATAAATGCATCGCAACGCTCCAAAAGATTTGCTTGCCTACGTGGGCGCTACTTGCGCGCATGGACGCGTGGGTAACGTTGCGAATTTGTGTGCGAATTTTAGTTGACTTCCGTATTCAAATTTCTTACTATAGGGTAAGATTTAGGAGAGTTGATTATGGTAACCGTAAGAATTTCCTCAAAAGGGCAGATTGCGATTCCCAAGTCCATCCGGGATAAGGTAGGCTTGGAAGAGGGAACCGCGCTGGCAATTGTAGTCAGGAATCAGGATCTGGTGATGCGGAAGGTCCCCAGCGGCTCCTGGCGAAGGTGGCGTGGGGCATTGAAAGGTACGAACGTCCTTGAGGACCTGGAGCGAGAGCATCGGGAGGAGATAAACCAGGATGAAGAGCACGCGCGGAAAGCGCAAGGTTCTTGATGCATGGGCGATACTCGCGTGGTTGCAGGACGAGCTGCCGGCGGCCGATAGGGTACAGAAGATGCTGGACGTAGCTGAGGCGGGTGCTCTGCAACTGAGCATGAGTATGATTAACGTCGGCGAGGTGTATTACCGGTTGGCTAAGAAGCGCACCGAGAAGGAGGCGAGGGCCTTCTTGAGTGACTTAAAGCGAATGCCGATCCGGACAGTTGCTACGCCAAAGCGACTGATCCTCGAAGCGGCGCAGTTGAAGGGTCGCTATGCCATCTCCTATGCCGATGCTTTTGCGGTGGCAACGGCTATCCGAGAGCAGGCACCCGTGGTCAGCGGCGATCCTGAGTTTAAGATATTTATTGGTACTGAACTAGTTGAGATTGAATGGATAGGGGCAAACCTGCCGCCTGTTCCTAAAGAGGTCGGTATGGGCGGAATTGAATTGGTCAGAGCGGCTCGATATTCGGAGGCAGATATATTCTTCTGTGAGTTCAAGGTTCAGGGTAGCATAGATCGGCATATTGTGGATGTAACAGGTCCACACTTGATTGACTTGCAAAGGAGGCTGGGACTACGCCGAAAAGACATGACTTCAAAGGAGAAAGAGGAGTTTTTAAATAAAGTGTGCCGGACGGCGCTGGAATGTCATCGACACATTAAGAAGGTTCAAGGAAACCAGTTCGATGTTCGAGACTATGATGTGGAAGTTTTGCAAAGACTGATAAAGATGAAGCCCTGAACACCCGGTCTCTCTACTAACGTTTTATTTGTAACAACTTAATGTGTGGATATACTGGTAATATACTGTGACCATCTTGAAGAGGGCTTGCTCGTGAGCCTGAGCCTCTCGCGGGAGTAGCCGTAGGTTTGATGATTCCTATTTTATCCCAGTAGTCTAACTGGCGAAGCGAGACCCCTGTGAGTTGCGTCGACTGTAAGGTTGAAAATTCATTAATCATGCTTTTCTCCCAAATCTCTAAAGTCACCTAATCAATAACCATGTGTAGCGTACTAGGAGTCTGTCGGAGAATTCAAGAATCGGTCTTTGCTGAGGCTGCGTTTGCCATTTTTACCCCGGTTATTTTGTAAAAAAAGGGGGTCGCCGAACGCTCAAATAGCTTATCGCCGACAGACTCCTAGCCACACCAATACAAAAAAATAATTACAAAGAAGTAGTGTATCTTCTCAATAAATCGGGGTAAGAGATTATCTCAAAAAATGTAGGAGAGCACGGTCGGGCGCCCCACCTAAATTTTGGCATAGGGCCTTGCCTTGATTTATTGAGAAGAGAGTCGCGGCCCTGAAAGGGCCAAATATAATAGCCGGGGGTGGAGCGCAGCGTAACCCCCGGTCTTCTCCGCCCCTCCGGTTTAACCCTGAAAGGGTCGAGCCTAACCACCGACCGTGCCTTGGTGCGACCCCTTCAGGGTCGAACGGAGTCGGAGCCTATTTGACCGGGGATTCCGCTCCACCCCCGACTATTTTATGTATCCCTTTCAGGGATAGGATTGGCTGACGGTCGCGGGCCCCTCTTGAATTTTGGCCTGGGCCCCTGCCCCGATTTATTGAGAAGATACGAAGTAGTTCTAATTTATCAATCACGAAAGGACCGAAAAAAACCAGAATTATTTTCAACGAACGGGTGTTGACGCCTCTGCAGCATTGCAATTGACCGGTCTAAACGATAAAATTTGGCCAAAGGGAGGTAGCGCACATGGCTTTTGCAGTGATTACGGATGCCATCGAGGACATTCAACAGGGACGAATGGTCATTGTCGTAGACGATGAGGATCGCGAGAATGAAGGCGATCTGACGATGGCCGCTGAAAAAGTCACGCCGGAAGCTATCAACTTCATGGCCAGGCATGGCCGCGGATTAATCTGCTTGCCCATGACGGAGGAACGCTGCGACGAGTTGCACTTGCCGCCCATGACGGCAGAGAACACTTCAAGTTACGGTACAGCCTTTACCATCGCCATCGACGCGCGGCAGCAGACAACCACCGGCATCTCGGCCCATGATCGCGCCATAACAATTCTGACGGCGATTAACCCACATACCAAACCCGCCGATTTGGCGCGCCCGGGCCACGTATTTCCACTGCGGGCACGACGAGGCGGCGTGTTACAGCGCGCCGGCCAGACCGAAGCCGCCGTCGATCTAGCCCGAATGGCCGGTTTGTACCCAGCCGGCGTGATCTGTGAAATCATGAATGAGGATGGCACCATGGCCAGAGTGAGCGATTTGGAAATTTTCGCTCAGCAACAAGGGTTGAAGATTATAACGGTGGCCGATCTCATTCGGTTTCGCATGCAAAATGAAAAATTCGTACACCGGGTCGCGGAGAATCCGATTGATACCGAATTTGGGCGCTTCAATCTTATCCTCTATCAGAATCATATTGACGGGAACACGCACTTGGCACTGGTCAAAGGCGAGATTCGACCGGAGCGGCCGATCCTAGTGCGCGTCCAAATTCAATCCACCTTAGGCGATGTTTTTCGGGCCCTACAGGGCGGAACCGGACAGCAACTGCAGGCGGCGCTCAAAGCGATAGAGCAAGACGGCGCCGGTGTGTTGGTATATCTCAGACTAGAAAAAAGTATAGACCTGCTTGCCGAAGCCCGCGCGCTAAGTCAGCCCCAAGAATCCGGCCGGCGGATCGGCAACTTGGAAGAGTCTCCGCTTTCCACCAAACTGCGAGAGCATGGGATTGGGGCGCAGATCTTGAGCGACCTGGGTGTGCACCGTATGCGCTTGCTTACGTTGCACCTTCGCAAAGTGATTGCGTTAAACGGGTACGGCCTCTCCATCGAAGAACAAGTGCCGCTCGAGCTCCCTTCTCAGAAACCTCAAGGCGCTTGACCTCCTGACGAGTTCTGTAGGCCTGACGCCACGCCATGATCTGCGGGTCGCGCATCACATCACAAGCAACCAAAAATATCAAGCGGCTTATGATGTTCTGGTGACGAAGCACCACTACGCGCTCTGGACGCGCAATTAGAAGATCAACGTTCCCGGCCACGTCAATCACTCGGATGACGAGCTGGCGTTCCTGTCCTACTACCCGCTGTTGCTCTACGAGACCGATCCCTCGCTGAAGAAGATTTTCATGGAGAGCCTGGAACGCAGTTGGCGGGTGGAACGTCCCGAGTACAATCCGCTGTGGAATTTCATCTACGCCGTGGGCACCGGCAGCCAGGAGTTCTGCGCGGCCGAATCGGTTTGCACCTTGCAGCAAATCCCCATGGACTTGATCTCCTGGACCGTGACGAATTCCCACCGGATGGATATTGTCAGCGACCCTTCGTCGGACCGCTTTAAGCGCCCCCAATCATTGCTGGTGCTGCCGCCCGACGAGTGGCCAATGCTCAAATGGAACGGCAACCCCTACGGCCTGGACGGCGGCAGCGGCGGCCACAGCGAAGACGACGGGGCGTTCTTCCTGCTACCCTATTTGGATGGGCCGGTATCACAAGCTGATCGGCGAATAGAGGCCCTTTGATCTGGCCAGGCGATGCCTGCTTGAATCCGGCGATTAATCTTTAAGGACAAGGAGTGGACGATACGCCACCAAGGTTGGCGGCTCGTTCTTTTCGTAAATCTTGAGCATATACTGACCGGCCTCCAGCGACCGTGCATGGAGCGTGAGCGCCAACACCGGTTTCGGCAGTAGCACAGAGCCGACCCAAAGTCTTTTGTCCGATTGATAGATCTGAACCTCATACGTGTTATGCCGACTGGGCGGTAACGAAATAATGGTGGTGATGGATTGGACTTGTCGAGAAAAATGAAATTCAATCGAGCTTCCGGTGGGTTCGCCGCCTGGTCCCCGGCGCACCGGTATCTCGGTCGGCTTAAACACGGGACCGCCGATTTGGGGCTGGAGCAAGTCACGACGGTCCTGCTCCAGGCGTGCATAATCCTTGCGTATCCCTTCGGCTTGCCTTTCAGCTTCGGCGACACTGCTCTGATACGACTGGGTCACTTCGTTGATTTGGCGCCGCAGGCTAATGGTTCTGAAAGCTAGATAGGGAAGAAGGAGCAGCACGATGCCGGTCAACGTCAGCACTAGGGCCGGCGAGAAAATCAACGTCCTGAGATTGGAAAGGGCCGGTCGCTTCGGCTCTACCCATTCCTTTTCGGTATCTTGCACCAACCAGACCTCCCGCTGACACTCGGCACACCGGTTTAAATGGGTCTCCAGCTCTCGCCATCGCTTCCGGCGGAAGGTTTGCCTTGGCAAGGCATACGCTAGGATATCCTCCGATGCCAAGTGGTTATCTTGTAGCGCGGCGCGGTGGGCCCCGGCTCTTTCGTCTATGGCGCGGTTGATCTCCGTATCCAGTCGTCTAGTCTCGAGGCAAACGGGACATTGCAGAATGTGCGCCTCGACGACTTCCCGCCCCGCGGCACTCAGGAGGCTATAACCCGCTACTTTTTCTTCCATCTCCGGGTTTGGGCACCGCATACCGATCGTTTACCTCCTGATATAAGACGCTGTAACGCTGAGATTCTGTACAATAATTCTATGTGGAGTGCAAAACACCAAGTTTTGCCAGCAGCGACAAAGCCGCTGCCCCACATCAAAACTCATCGAAAACCTGAACGCGATCGAACGGATAATCGCCCTCCAGTTCGGCGGTCCTCGCCGCATCGACTGCGTAATAATCATTATAGCTGCTGAACCGATATTGCTCTGGCCGGCGAACCACTCCGTGTTTGACGGGATTCCAATGGATGTAATTTAAACGCGCATAGAACGATCGATCGTTGGTAATACAGGTGTCCCAATAATTCCACCACACTTGGCGGCTAGGAGAGTCGTCCAGCTTGTTTAATTTGCCGGCCGAGTACGTATGTATGTTTTTTATGAGACGGATCAGCGTAGCGGCTTTTTCCGGGGCTCGTAATAGCATATGATAATGGTTCGACAGGATGACCCAGGCGACCAATTCCCATTTATAGCGTTCGATTTCATGACGAATATCGTTAAGCACGCATTGTTTCTTTTGATCGGAGCCGATGAAATGCTCCCTATGCAAGGCGCCGGCCGTGACCATATACACGGCATGGGAACTAAAATAATGCGTCGGCGCGTGGGTGTAAGTTTTGTATAGGCTTTCCATACTTTACTCTGGAGTCCAAAATGCCAAGTTCTGCAATGTGCGCCGGAGACGCTGGGACAGCGGCTTCGCCGCTGCTGGCAAAACTTGGTGTTTTGCACTCCATATCTAGCTTTTATATTTGGCTTCTAAGAACTCCCTCATTTTTCTCCGAGCTCTGGAATAGCAAACATAAATAGTAGTTGGCGGCTTATTTAATTTTCGACTTACTTCCTGCGGTTTCAAGCCTTGAATATGGATCAACTCGATAACTTCCCGTTCCGCCGGCGGCAGCGAATTTAACGCCTGCTCCAGGAGCTGCTGCCGCTCTTGCCGGAGGAGATCTTCTTCCGGATTCCTCTGAGGAGTCGCCACGGCATCCCTCGCCAAGCTGTCCAATGAGGCTTTCTGACGAGCGGCTTTGCGCTTGAGGTCGATGCATTTATGCACGGCCGTCTTATAGATAAAGGCGCCGAGGGTCGCTTCTTCCTTACTCTGTCGGACACGCAAACAAACGTGCTGCCAAACATCCTCGGCCTCATTAGCGACGCCCAACGCTTCGGCCAGTCCGATGACCATCCGTTTATGCCGCATCTCTAAAAGCGTAAAGGCATCCGGCTCGCCGGCTCGCAAGCGTTTCAGCAGATCCGCGTCCGGATCTTTATCCATGGTAAATGGGTTGAAAGAGAAGAGCATAATGACTTCATGCAAAAACAGAACCGGGAGCGGTAGCGACCGGGTGCGTGCGGGCTGGCGGTCGACCCGGTCGCTACCGCTCCCGGTTCTGTTACCCATCGCCCTGATTGAAGTCCGGCAGTTGGCCGCCCTGTCCGTTGACGACGTAATCCATCGCCCGGTCCACACTGCGCGCCGTCCACAAATACCGCTTACTGCCGCCATCGACCCAAGGACTGTGCTCATAAGGCCAACATCCGGCCTCTTTCAACGGGCGCGTGGCATTGGCTTTGCAGGCGCTCAACACGGGCTCCGGCCGGCACCGGGCCGAAACAATAACATGCACGTGATTGGTTCTCACATGGACGGCGCGCAGCTCCCAGCCGCGTAAAGCACAAGTCTCGCGGATGGCGACGTCCACCGCCGCCCGCTGGGCCTCATCGAGTTCAACGGGCGCGTGTTTGAGCGCGCGCCGATTGTGCTGCCACCATGGCTTATGGGGCGGAAGGAGGGGCGCGGCGTGCTGATTGTGATAGCGGTCGACCGAGCCCCGCGCATCACCGTGCAGCCAGGTACCATAGCAACGAAACGTGATGAGACAGGCTAGCGGGATCCGTTCTGCATTAAAAAGATTGGGTGCACTCATCGGAGCTCCTCCCCCGCCTGCACCATTCCAACATCGGTGAGCGGGTCTACGCAACATGGTATAGAACAGAACCGGGAGCGGTAGCGACCGGGTGCGCGCCCTGCGGACGTGCCGACCCGGTCGCTACCGCTCCCGGTTCTGTAGAGAGGAAGCAATCGTCTATTCCCCTGTAGGAGTATAAATTAAGCTCACCCGTGTTGGCTACTCCTTTCGTGTGAACCCGTCATACTCGGAGCCTGAAGTGAAAAAATGAAAAATTCTTCCATTTTCGATGTACAGGTTTTTAAAGCTGGTGCGTCTTTATGGGTGGACGCACCAAGTGGTGCTTCTTGAAAGGGCCAAAGATAAAAACTTTAGTTATGGCGGAAACAATAACTCTATCAAGGAGGGAAGCGATGATACCCCGTACTGCAAGATTCTTCGTATTGGCAGTCCTGGCCGGGCTGAGCTTGGCCGTATCCCGGCCCGCCGTTGCCCAGCGTACTTGGACCACCTCGGCCCACCTACCAACCGCGCGGGAGGCGCTAGCGGCAACGACAGGACAAGATGGCATCATCTACGCTATCGGCGGGTACAAATGGGTCGGGTTAACTAGAGTTCCTTTGAACACCATGGAGGCGTATGACCCAGGTACCGATACCTGGAGTACTGTAGCTTCCATGCCTACGGCCCGCTACAGTCTGGCGGCAGCGACAGGGCCGGATGGCAGAATCTACGCCATCGGCGGGTATAACGGCGGGCCCCTGAATACAGTGGAGAGATATGATCCGAGCACAGATACCTGGACCGCGGTCGCTAGTATGCCGACTGCCCGCCATGGGCTCGGAGCGGCGACGGGAACGGATGGCAGAATCTACGCCATTGGAGGGGATACAGCGGGTGGCGGCCAGTCTACCAACGCAGCAGAGGCCTATAATCCGTCTACGAACTCCTGGACTTCTGTGGCACCCATGCCAACAGCACGCATCGGCCCAGTGCTGGCAACCGCATTGAACGGCATGATATACGCCACTGGCGGTCTTACACAGCCCGGCCTCATTATTCGTAACACGAATGAGGCCTATAATCCTTCTACGGACACCTGGACTTCCGTGGCATCCATGCCGACGGCACGCTGGGGTCTCGCAGCAGCGACAGGCTTGGATGGCACGATTTATGAGACCGGGGGTAACAATTTCACCAGTGTTCTGAGCACATTGGAGGCCTATAATCCGTCCACTGATTCCTGGACAACCGTGGCCTCTATGCCTACGGCCCGCTCAGCTCTGGCAACTGCAGTCGGTCTGGACGGTACGATCTACGTCATCGGCGGCTATTACAATGACGGCTTCGCTGAGCGTACCCTCAGCACAGTGGAGGCGTACACGCCCTAACCTTCGCGCTGAGGCGAACCACTGAACCATTCCGTCTACGACCAGGACACAACGTGCCTGGCACGAGAACCTAGAGCCTCCTGATCTGGGGCTCTTCATTTAAGAGAGGGAGGTAATCAATATGCATCGCAAAGTTTTTTGGATTTGTTTTTTTTGTCGGCAATGCTGGTCCTGAACTCAGGGCAGGCCCAAGCACAGACACCCGGGCAGATCGTGAAGTGGTTTGATGATCAAGGTACTCTTGCTGATTCGATTATAACCGAGACTATCTACGGCAACATCGGCATCGGAACGACTACTCCAAGAGGGAAGCTGGAAGTGTCGTGGAGCCCTGGGCGCCCTGGGCGAAGCTTTATCTTTAGAGATGGTTTGATTGTCACAGACGGTGGTGACTCCACAGTCGGCGGTTATGCTACTTGGCCATTTCAACATCAGGACGCAAATGGGCGGGTCCCTTTTGGGCTCAATTACGATGTAGACTCTGGAGGTTTCAACGTTGTAATCGGGGCGGCCAGCGGTTCTTGGCCAGATATGGGTAGCGCCTACAAATTTACAATTAAGGATAACGGTAACGTCGGCATTGGGACAACAAATCCAATATCAAAACTGCATGTGGCGGGACGGGTATTTGCCAATGGGTATGACGTACCTTCAGATATACGGTTGAAGGAAGATATAGAGACGTTGACAGGGGCATTGGAGAAGTTAGATAAGCTTCGTGGTGTCTCGTTCAAATGGAATGCGCGGGCCGAGTCACTGGGTCAGATATCTGGTAACCGAGAAATTGGAGTAATCGCTCAGGAAGTGGAGGCCGCCTTTCCCGAGGTAGTGGCCACAGTAAGCAAAGAGGGCTACAAAGCTGTTGATTACAGCCGGCTCACCGCCGTGCTCATTGAGGCAGTGAAAGAGTTAAAAGCGGAAAATGAGGCATTGAAGAGTCGATTCGTCGCTCTGGAAAGGAAATGAGGGGAAAAGATAAACGGCGCGCCCCAGCCACCGAATTAAGGAGTTGGAAAGGTAATCTGGGGTGCGCCATTCCTTCAAGATATTGTAACTCTGGTTAAAATGCTCTATAGTGAGGCCGCACCTATAATATCTCGACCATTTTGGTTTGATATCGCTATGAAAACACCAAGGGGAATAAGACAGGAAAAGAAGGAAATCATAAACAGAATGTCTGCCTGTCTATTCGTCCTCCTGATTTTATTGCTAAGCTGCCAGACAACTGCCGCCGAAAACATAGATAGAGCCAACAGTATAAGCAAATTTAATAAAGCTTTGCGACTCAGCTACCAAGGAAAGTATGATGAGGCGCTATTAATATTTAAGACATTGATTGCGGATGATCCGACCTATTCTCATGCTTATGATTTGGTGGAAATTTATGCTTTGCGCGGACGACTGGCCGAAGGTGAACATTATCTGGAATCACTTTTGCAGCAGAATAAAGAAAACGCGAATCTGTGGCATGCCTTGGCACGTGTCTCCTTCCTCAAGAAGGACTACAAAAAGGCGATAGAATACAGTAAGAAATGTGTATACCTGCTACCTAGTCCCTAAACCAGCGTGGTTTCTGCGCGGATTTGGAAGATAGGGCTGGACAAATGCTCCTTTATTGGCTATGATACGATTGGCACCAAACTTTCCAAACCAAAAAGGAGCATAGTCCAGATGAAGAAAAGAGACCACAAAATCCTGCGCAGAGACAAGAAAAATCTTGAAAAGCGGCTTGAGCGAAAACAGTTCGGAAACCAGCCCGACCCCATGTTCAAGGACTCCAACATCGTGTACGAGATCAGTGACCGGACACGAGCTATCGGCTACGGTGGCCTCGGTGCGATCCACAAGTTGGTTTGCAGACTGAAACTCGACGTTGCGATCAACGACAGGATCGAGCTGCTGAAGTTTCATGTGCCCTACCACGAATCGGACCACGTCCTGAACATCGCATACAACGTGCTCTCGGGCGGGACGTGTCTTGAAGACATTGAGAGATTGCGTAATGACGAAGCGTACATGAATGGTCTTGGAGCAACGAGGATTCCAGATCCGACGACGGCCGGTGATTTTCTTCGGCGCTTCGACGTGCCTTCGATTGTTGAGCTTCAAGAGACGTATAACGCTGCGCGCCAGAAGGTCTGGGCACTTCAGGGCCAGTCGTTCCGAAAAGAGGGGATCATTGACGTGGATGGAACGATTGCCGGGACGACGGGCGAGTGCAAGCAGGGCATGGACATTGCCTACACGGGGATCTGGGGTTACGCGCCGCTGATCGTGAGTTTGGCCAACACCAACGAGGTTCTCTATCTGGTCAACCGGCCAGGCAACAGACCTTCGTCGGACGGAGCCGCGGAGTGGATAGACCGGGCCATTTCTCTGGTGGATCCGGTTTTCCAAAAAGTGTGGCTGCGTGGGGACACGGATTTCTCGCTGACGAAGAACTTCGATCGATGGAGCGAAAGGGTGCATTTTGTTTTCGGTTTCGACGCCAAGAAGAACGTGGTGAGGCTGGCCGATGAGTTGCCCAAGAGCGCATGGAGGCGGCTTGAGAGGCCTCCGCGCTACGAGATCAAAACCGAGGAACGTGCCCGTCCGGACAACGTCAAGGAGCAGATTATCAGAGAGCGTGAATATAAGAACATCCACCTGCAGGGCGAAGATGTGGCTGAATTCGACTACCGACCGACGTGCTGTGAGAAGACCTATCGGATGGTCGCGGTGCGCAAGAACCTGACCGTCGAAAAAGGTGAGCAGCGGTTGTTCGACGAGATCCGGTACTTCTTCTACATTACCGACGATCGTGAGATGACGATGGAAGAAGTTGTGCTCTTCGCCAACGATCGTTGCAACCAGGAGAACGTGATTGCACAGCTGAAGAGCGGTGTGAACGCACTGAGAATGCCGTCGGACGGACTGGTTTCGAACTGGGCTTACATGGTCATTGCAGCTCTGGCCTGGAACCTCAAGGCCTGGTACGGGCTGGTGACGCAATCGAAGAGTGCACGCAGGGACATCGTGCGGATGGAGTTCAAACGCTTCCTGATCAGCTTCATCCAGCTGCCGTGCCAGATCGTGAATACGGGCCGCCGCCTTGTCTATCGCATCCTGACCTACAGCAAGCATCTCGAGACGTTTTTCGCCACGTTTGATTACATCAAGCGGCTGAAGCTGGCCTGATTGCACTGCACCAGCGAGCGGCCCGGCTCGTCGGTGCAAAACCAAAAAACCCGGGCGAAGGGAGGGTCGAGGCAGAAACACCACGAGCAATTCCCAAAAAGCAAATGACAAAGGGAGTCGTGTCTTCAGGATCTGCCTCGCAAGTCCTACGACGAAAGAATTCGTTGTCGCGGCCCGGCCGGCTCGAGCAAAAACAGCCTGTTCGCGCCCAGGAAGTAACTTCGCTTATTTTGGGCCTAGTCTTCTAATGTGCTATGAGCCTTTAGTCGCTAGCTATCTTGAAGAGAGAATATACCTGGCCGACCTAAGCGAATATCTAAACGATATTATTCGAGTTAACCCAGAATATCCGGGTCCCTACTACGGTTTAGGAAATCTGTATGGGAGGATGAGCTCTCGAAAACTCTCAGAACATTCCTTGCAAGCGTATCTTACTGCTCTTTCAAAAGCCAAAAACGTTAACGACCAGGAAGTAACATTGGTAATTCTTGATGTCATCTCAGCGCGCTACAAGGATTTGTATGATTACCAGAACGCTATAGAATTCTTCAAGCTGGAGATTAAAGTTGGGACGTCACCTGGGCTACGAGTGGGTCTATCGCTTAATGGGTCATATCGGAGGGCTTCATGCCAAATTAGGAAATTACGAGAAAGCTTTAGAGTACATGAAAGAAGCACAAAAAGCTGCTTGTGAGATAGGAGACAAACCTAATTGTGGGCTAGCCTTAAGAGGCCTCTCAAACATCTATCGGGAAATAGGCAACTACTCCAAGGCGCTGGCAGCTAATCATGAGGAGGTTGGAATATTCCTGGGGCTTTCAGGTATTGAAGACAAACGGCGAGCGGGTGCCAGCCTGGGAAATACAGCGATCATTTATCAGGATTTGGGCGATTATGCTAAAGCCCTGGAGTATTACGAGAAGTCATTGATAAGCGCGAGAGAGTTTCCGGATAGGCTCGAAGAGGAAAGAAATCTTTCCAATATCGGGGACTTATACATTCAGATAGGTGAATATGCAAAAGCATTGGAAGCACTGGAACAGTCGTTGACTATAGCGGAAGAGATAAAGAACATGCTCTTTAAAGGGGAAACCTTAGCTCGCATCGGAGAGGTCTACAAACGGTCAGGCCAATACCAGAAAGCACTGGAATACATTCGAGACGGAATGAAGCTTTTGGGAGAGCAGGGGCATAAATACGTTCAAGGCTATGGGTGGAATAGTTTAGGCGATCTGTACCTAAGAACGGGCCGGCTTGAAGAGGCCATCGCAGGCTTTGGTTCCGCGTTAGCCACCGGGGAACAAACCGGCATGCTAGAAATTGTTTGGCAAGCCCATTACGGACTGGGGCGCGCGCTCGAACAGAAAGGAGAACGCGACGCGGCGTTCGGGCACTATCGGCTCGCGATCGAGACGATCGAAAACCTTCGCAGTCAGATCCAATTGCCTGAGCAAAAGTCTAGTTTTTTAGAAAGCAAACTCGAAGTGTATGAAGGAGCTATTGAACTGCTAGCCAAAGCGCATATGAGGGAACCCGCCCACGGATTTGATCGGGAAGCGTTCGAGTATGCTGAGCGGGCCAAGGCGCGCGCCTTTCTTGAGCTGTTGGCTGAATCCAAAGCCCAGGTCTCGCAAGGAATCGATCCCGACTTGCTACAAAGGAAACAGCGACTCACGGCCACGCTGTCGGACAAGCAGAGGCGGCTGAGTGCCACGCTCCTTGGTCCAGCCGGTCCAAGTGATTCCAGGGCGGCGACACTGGAAGAATTACACACCGCGCAGCGCGAGTTTGACGACGAATATGAAAAGCTGCAACAGGAGACCCGCCGGAGAAATCCGAAGTACGCCGATTTACTCTATCCTCAGCCCATCACCTTGGAACAAGCGCAGAAACTACTGGATGCAGAATCCGCATTGCTGGAGTATGTCGTCGGGGAGAAAGCCTCTTATCTTTTTGCCGTCGCGCAGAATGATTACCAGTTGTATCGACTGCCGGGCGCTGATAAGTTAACCGCGCAGGTGAAGGCTCTGCGCAACCTCATCATGAAAACCGATCCCGCCGAGCAAGAGCTGCATGGCTACGCCGGTCAATATGCCGGCCTGGCCCATCACCTTTATCGAACGCTGGTAGGACCGGCGGCGAAGCGGCTCGCGGGTAAGAAGCACCTCATTATTGTCCCCGATGGACCACTGGTGTACTTGCCGTTTGAAGCCTTGCTAACCCAACCGGTCAAAGCCGGCGCCGACTTCGCGGCTTTGCCCTACTTGATCCGTAAGTTGGCGATCCAGTATGTTCCATCGGCCACAGTTTTAGCTACGCTGACTAAGCCCCTTGAAGTGGCACCCGTCAAACAGAAGGCGTTTCTGGCGTTCGCAGATCCTGTATATTACGAAGGAAAACGGCGATCCGGCAATGTGGAAAAAAGTCTACTGCGCGGCGTCGTGCGCGGAGGATTGGCCCGGCTGGCCCATAGCCAGTGGGAAGCCCAGTCCATCGCCAAAGTCTTTCCGCCCGGCGAGGCGCGGCTATTCTTACGGCATAAGGCCAGCGAGGAGAATGTCAAGACCGGCATAAACTTGGAAGCATACAAATACATCCTCTTCTCCGCCCACGGGTTGTTGAATGAGGAAAAGCCGCAGTTCTCCTCCATTGTCCTGACGCTGGATAATAACTCTCCGGAAGATGGCTTTTTGCAAGTCCACGAAATATTCAATCTGAAGTTAAAGGCCGATCTCGTCATACTGTCCGCTTGTCAGACCGCGCTGGGAAAGCAGGTCCGCGGCGAGGGACTGATCGGGCTGACCCGCGCGTTTATGTACGCCGGCACGCCGTCGGTCGTGGCCAGCTTATGGGCGGTATCCGACCAATCCACGTCCGTACTCATGCCCGCGTTCTTTAGAAGACTGCGCTCCCCAAACGGCGCCGATAAGGCCGACGCGCTGCGCCAAGCCAAACTGCGCATGATTAAGTCCAGCCCTTATAGCCACCCGTTTTATTGGGCCGGGTTTGTTCTGATCGGTAAAGGGGATTGAGAGGGGTTACATAATTTAAACGGTCCTATCGGTGCATAAAAGGCAGGCCGCGTGCCACCTTTCTGATGATCGGCTGTTATAACGGTCGGGCCTTCGTAGAGGTGACGTCTTATGCTAAACGATGAGCAATTCTTAGCGTGGCGCCAACAACTCCAGCTTTCGGAAGAGGCACGGACGACGGTGTCTCACATTCGATCCTCGCCGCCGGCTCGTCGCTCACGCAGCGGGGCCCGTAATGTGAGCGGCCGTTTTAACCAGGCTTGGCAGATGGGTCACACGGTCCAGTATGAAAGCCGTGCCGTCGAATGGCCGGCCATTCTATGGATGGAATATGATGCGGGCTCCCTCGAAATAAATCTCATGATGAGGGCCTGTGGGGTGATTCTTGGAACTTCATGGGATTAGGCGGTCGCGCGCCGACGACCGCGAGAAACAACCGCTTCGACATGAAGGTTAAACGGCCCGTTCAAATCCACCTCAACATTTAGGCTCGAATCATGGCCTTTCGTACGGGCTCCATGACACGGATTTCACATTTTCCTTCGTCGTAGTTCGGCATTAAGGTTTCGGCCTAATGAAAGGCGGTCCGCAATAAACCTACCACTTGGCCGACGATCTGAACATTATTGGTTAGAATCGGCTCAAGTCGGGCGTTGGCCGGTTGTAGGCGTATGCGGCCGTCGGGCTCGCAGAAAAAGGTTTTGACCGTGGCTTCTTCTCCTAACAACGCGACCACGATGGTTCCATTGTCGGCGGTAGCTTGCGGGCAAACCAATACATAATCACCGTCCAATATTCCGGCTTCGATCATGCTGTCGCCCTGAATGCGCAGCGCGAAGAGCCCTTCCCCTTTGATCAGGTCTCGGTTCAGCACTAAGGTATCGTCAATATTCTCCACCGCCAAGAGCGGAGTACCCGCCGCCACGCGACTGATTACTGGAATCTCCAAGACTTCCGTATTTAAGGCGTTCCGCAATCCCGCGCCCAATAATTCGATTCCTCGCGAGGTATAAGCGTTACGCTTGATGTATTCTTTCTTTTGCAACGCGCGTAAGTGCGCACGCACGCCGTTGGTCGAGCGAATCCCGAACTCCTTCCCAATTTGGCGCATGGTGGGAGGATATCCCAACTGCTTTACCATTCTATAAATGAAATCCAGTATGCCGCGCTGCCGATCGGTGAGTGTTGGTCTACTCATCCGTTCCCTCCTTGCCGGAATCCGCCAATACCATACTGCACAAGTTTGCAGTTGTCAATCGAAAGTCGATGGGCTCCTCAGCGGACCCCTTGAACAGTTACGAATTATTCTTGTCACACACACGGCGGTGCCGGCAGCTATCTTGGTGCCCAGAGAAGGTAGGGTAAGAAGAGGGTCTCAAGTCCTTTCCCTTTTTCTGGTCTTCTCCGGCGTTAGCTAGGAAGAACATAAACCCAAGGAGATGAAGGCAAGATTCGAAGTGGTCGTTCTTCTCGGTCTATGCCGAAGAATAAACAAGAAAAGGAGAAACATCTATGATAATCGATTATGGAAAGCGAACCTCAAGTACAGTAGCTCATGGGAAGAGCTATCTGCAATTGACACTCACGGTAGCAACTTTTGTGGCCATGCTAGCCCTGAATATAGGATACGTCCGATCTCAAAGCTCTGGAGACGGGCAACCTCTCGACGCCAATGCCTGTACCCCATCGGTTCCGAACGGGGTTTTCGTGACAGGCTATTCGCCATGGTCTGGAAGTCCGGGCACTGAGATGAACATCGTCGGCAGCGGCTTTAACCGCTTGCCCCCCGAAGCGAGGATCAGCTTTTCGAGCGGAACGACGTTCGAGAGGCGCGAGTTCACGCGAGTGAGTGATCGGGAGCTCCGTGCCATCGTGCCGGACACTGCAACGTCCGGCGTGGTGTCTCTTACGCTGTTCCAGAATTGCCCCGGGCCCGCAGAAGGAATATTCATCGGCGTGTTGCGGACCTTGTTGGTGTTTCCTCGTCCGTTTGCCGTGTACAACCCGCCGATTAGCCCGTCGAACCGGCGAGCTGTCGTGCTGTCCGACCGAGAGATCGACGTGAGTTGGCAAGATAACTCGGACAACGAGTATGGTTTCATCATCCACATTCTTGAAGGCCCGAGTACCTGGCTCCCTGACGTCCGTGTGCCTGAGAATACGCAGTCATTCCGATTTCGCAACCTGCTTCCCAACACTCGCTACATGTTCGTGATCAACGCGTACAGTGAGGATGGCGAGTCGCCCAGCCTTGGCGGGGAACGAATCTACGCGACCACGTTGACTGGCGGGACGGCGACGGTGACCGTGACCGATCTGCCCAACTTCACCAATCCTCTGTGCGGGGGCAACCCAACCAGTGTCATCGCGTACTTCGATCAAAACCAGGATGGGAAAGCCGACGGCGCGATCGACACTGGCGAACAAGTGATAGGGTTTTTCCCCAACTACGTCGAGATCGGATTGTTGTTACCATCGGGCTATGCCGTGCGCGACGGCAGCCGCTACCCGACGAATCGCGCTACGGGAACCACCAGCAACTTGATCGTCGTTGCGAGGTTTGATTGTGGACTCAATACGCCGCAGTTCGTGGCCGCCAGCTTCGCTCTATGGAAGCCCGACGAACAGTCGACGCGCGTAGACGCCGTACATCTCGCGGCGGGTGACAGTGCAGACTTTATCGGTCCATATCGCGAGTCCCGAGGCGTCGTCATGCAACGTGAAGGATTCACCGGTACGTTCGACGTTGCAGCGCTAGAACAGCTACGTGCCAGAGGCCGCGCGACCGGAGACGTGATGTTCGTCAGCCCAAGTGGCGGGTTCTACGGCACCATGATCGACTTCAAATTCGAGGCGCCGATCCTACTGCGGTGAGTCGTCCCGGCGCAAGCCGCGATGCGTGTCGGCACAGTCGTAGACGGCGTGGAATAGATGAACTTCGCCTCAGGCGAGCAGGCGGGGCGCCGCGTGTATCGTCGAAGTCGGAATTCAGTAGGTCTTAAGGGAGGTCTGTATGGGAAGAGGCTATGAATAGACCAGACGGGGGGAATGAGCCAAGGGATACTAGAGTGCCACGCTTTCAATAATGGCAGAAATTTTATTGTCACACATCGGGGCCTCCCGGCAGCTATCCTAGTGACCGTGGGCAATGAAAGATGGAGCCATACGATGAAACGACAAGTCTTATGACTTTGGAAAGGAGATTAGATATGAACGAATTATCAATTAAAGGCACGCGACTGAGGCGATTGTACTTACGGTTCGGTGTTCTAGGCCTCATCGCACTCTTCGCTTGCGTCAGTCCTGACGGTCTCGCTCAAAGCCCCTGGACCCAGTTGACCGCCAGCCAAATGAGTCCCACCCGCACCTGGTTTCCTGCTCAATTTGCGGCGACGGCGGCGATTGCAATCTACGACTCGAACGCAAACTGCCGAATCGACTCTTATCAAGGAGCCGGCATGGATATGGATATGCCGTTTCCCTTCGGACTCGACCTTAACGCGATTTCGCCCGACGGTAGCACTGGCGTTCCGGGTACTCTCGGATCAGGCGTCGCTCAAGCCCGAACAGGAAACCACATCGGCTCGCCGTTTTCATGGGTGCCCATGGTGAGCCCAACCGGAATCACGGCAGGCCGCACGCCTGGGTTCTGTGGGCACATCCTCGTGTACGCCGAAATGCAACAAGGTTCGGCGACGTACTATGTGTGGTTCGCTTTGCCGGATTCGAATTTGACGACACCAGACGGTTACGACAATTCGAGATGGGGTATGGACTATGGCTTTGGCAGTTACACCAATGGCGGTCAGTATATCAGCCAAGCTCGGAATATCTATTCCATGACATTTGTCCGCGATCATCGAGCAACCGATGGTGATACGGGAAATCGGGTCGGACACGAATCGGTGCGCGTGACCCATTATCTCGGCGACGGGACGATGGAAAATCCTGGACATGTATTCAGCGCCCCGTTGGATCTCACGCAGGCATGGCCCTCTGCATGGGGGCAATTCGTGGCGGGTCACTTGACGTCAAATCCGTATACCGCTTATTTCCTTGGCCTGGAGCGCATCGTGATCGACGTGCCCCTCGTTGCCGAAGAAAACTGGGATGGTCGGACACTATTCCCGACCGTCGACCCCCGGTATGGACGGTCGATCCAGGCGCTCAGTGATGTGCCAAGTGTCACGATGACAGACCCTTTCTGTGTGAGCGATTGTGGCTCTCTAGCATCACCGCCGCCACCACCGCCCGTCGATCCGGACTGTGTACACAGTTGTACGCAGCAGCGGGAGACCTGCGTGGCAGATTGTCGGGAACTTACAGGTCGAGCAAGAACCTTATGCTTGCAGAATTGCAGTGAAGACCGTGCCGAATGTATGCGAGGGTGCTAATCGTTCCTCAGCAGCATAGTTTCTGCTGCAGCGGACAGTACGTGACCTATCAGTATGGGGTCGAGAGTGCTCGATTACGGGTTGATTGCTGAGGAAATAGCTGGGTACTCCACGCGTTGTGGCAAAGAAACCCGGAGTGGGTCCGGCGTCTAAATGGACGGGAAGACGACGGCGGCTGCGCTTGCTGGGTGCGCGCCCGAGAATACCCGCGTGCGATTCGCCCGTCGGGCCCCGGAGGGGCCAAGGGAGATTAGCCTGGGGCAAGCGTCAGCGCAGCCCCAGGGCTAGCCCGGCTCTGGGATGGCGCGCCCGGGAAGGGCGCCGGAGAAGTTGCCGCACACCAAATCCCGCGCCCTTCCAGGGCGCGTGTCTTCTTGGGACGGTAGTCCTGGGGCGGCACTTCGGTTGCCCCAGGCTAATCTCTTTGCACCCCGCTGGGGCGCCTTATCGTGCCTCTTCCCTCCCCTGAAAATAAAATAAGACTACAAGACACACCTTACCCGACCGCGTGCCCAAGGGCACACCCGATCGACTCCCGATCTGTCAACGAACGTAAACGCGGTCGCCGGACGCACGGGGTGCCGGCCTTAGGGTCGAATCTTCCCTACGTCCTCTATGGGAACAAATCGTGGCGCCGTAACAGCACCCGCGATCAGACTCCCTTACGAGATTTTCATCCTTCGTGGTGCCCCAAAGGGGCATGAACAACTCTGTGGTGAAAAAACTAATCACAGAGGCACGGAAACGCAGAGAAAATCTTGTTAAGAAAACAAGATTCCGGAGATATGTTATACAGGGGTCTGTCCGACGAAAAAGCTTACTTGTTTATTTCTTGGTCACTCATCCCGCGCATCCGGCAGCTATATGGGTGTCAGAGCAAACAGCGCTTGCTGAGTGATTCAGAATTTTGTTGCTTGGCTCTCTTCGGCTGAGGCTGCAAGAGCGTACAAGAAAAAGGAGAAACATCATGAAAATAAACTTCAGAATTTCAATTTCGATCCTTATGGCTGCCCTCGTGGTTCTGCTGACTCCCACTTGGGCAAACGCCCAGAGTCGCGTGGTTTCCAGCGAACGAGTCGCTTCGACGAGGAACGAGTTCGGTCAGCCGGTCGCCTACGTGATCCGTCACGGGCAGACATTCGACGAATTGTGGCAACACAACCCTAACTCTGCGATCGGATGGCTCCACATGGCTGATTCGAATCCGGCTCGAACATTTGTGGGGATCACCGCGACCCAAAACTCACTCGGGCAGCCGGTAGTCTTTGTCGTCGATTCCCAGTTCAACATCTTCGAGCACAATCCCAGCAACGGAGGAAACGGCTGGCTGGGGCTTCGCACTGCGCGAGTGCCGGACATTTCAGGGCAGATCAGCGCAACGCAAACCGATGACGGACAGCCCGCGGTTTTTGCGGTAACGCGCAGTAGTGAACTGTGGTCGTGGTTTCAAACCGCTGCCCGGTTTTCGGACGGCTGGACACAAATGACCACCGCAGCGAATTATCGCGGCATAGGCGCGACACGAAACGAATTCGGCCAGGCATCTGTATTCGTCGTTGATGGAAGCGGAGAACTGTTCGAGTTCAATCGCGCGCTGGGCGGCAACAACTGGAGGTCGCTGTCCAATCAATGCAATTGCACGGGTGAGATAGCTGCGACGCAGAACGCAACGGGAAAGCCGGTTGTGTTTGTGCTGGACGCCATTCTCTCGCTCTGGCACTTCAATTCCGACGCCGGTGGCTGGAGCTTGTTGTCGTCGGAAGGAAACTTTGTAGCGCTTAGTGCGACTCGCAACTACAACGGCAATCCTGTTGTATTTGCCGACGATGGGTCTGCACGGGTGTGGGAATGGGATCGCGAGTTCGGCGACCTCTTCGCGGGCAATGGTTGGGCCTTGTTGTCGCCGCTCACGAACGTGTGGGGAGGAGTTGCTGCCGTGCAGAACCGTAACGGTGAAGCTACGGTGTTCGCAGTCGATAATGCTCCGATCCTATGGCAGTTCGATCCGTCCTTTGGCGGCACAGGGTGGCAGCCCCTTCACTCTTTGTAGTCGCCGTGCAATGATTGCTCAACCTTGCTGTACGAGGCCGCTCTGTCCCCCTCCGGGGCGGCCCCGCTAACATGCTCGCGACCGGTCCCGTCCAAGCTGGCGCCAGTCTGTGAACTCGGACCGGCGAAATCGAAAACCCAACTCAAATCTCCGCGCTTGCGCTGCGCCCTGACATGTTGACGCTTTAAATCTAACAAAAAAATATTTGAAATTATTTGTCACAGTGGTGCGACCTCTTCAGGGTCGAACGGACTCGGGGCCTATTTGACCCGGGGGTTTCGCTCCGCTCCACCCCCGGCTATTTTATGTATCCCTTTCAGGGATAGGATTGGCTGACGGTCGCGCGCGCTTCTTGAATTGTGGTATGGGCCCCTACCTCGATTTATTGAGAAGATACAGAATTTCTTTAGTGCAAGTTCCCGTACACCAGCATGCTTTTTGGTATAGCCGCCAGGTCAATCTGCCGATATGAAGGAGGAGATGGAAACGAATGCTTATTATTTTTATTTTGTAACTATTCAGGCATGCCTCTCAGCCCCGTAGGGGCGGCATGTTTATAGTAACTGGGATTCCAAAACGGTCAAGCTCCGTAGGAGGAGTCCCCCAGCTTGCGAAGACGGCAAGCAGATACAAAGATGAAACTAAGAAAGTTTCATAATTGTTCGCTGGGCTCACTGAGAGCACACAAGAGACCCCCAGCGGAAGCTGGGGGAGACTCAGGCCCAGCCTACTCCGGCGACACCCCACTCCCCCAACCCCCCTCTCCCCGCCGGGCGGGGAGAGGGGGCCAGGTGGGTGAGGGGCTCGTGATGTAGGCTGGATCTTGAAGCTCCCCCGGCTTCCGCCGGGGGTATCCACCACCCGTGAACGGATACGAAGTTTCTAAGGAGCGACATGTGCAGGCTTAGCTAATAAAGGCTCTGTACGTGTCGCTCCTATGGAGCTTGACTCCTATTCAATGGCTTCTGCTATAAACATGCCGCCCCTACGGGGCTAAGGAGCGCCGACTGAGTAGTTACTTTTTTTGGTCACAGATGCGATGCATCCGGCAGCTTTCTATGCGGAACGCGTTTACGGAATATACGGCTGGAGCGCCGTCTGCTGGATAAGAGGGGGATTACAAGTCCATGAGTTTGCTAGTCACCAAGGAAACAACGCTCGATGCAAAGCTGGCTCACCTGACCGATATCCTCGTCAATTACGCGCGGTCCAAACAAATAAAGCCCGAAGACGCGAGAGATATCGCTCAGGAAGCCATTAAGGATCTTTCGAAAGATAGTCGACGGATCGAAGAGACAGATTTGAACGAGCTAATGCCTTGGGTTTTTGCGGTGATGAAACGGGAAATGTCCATGTTTTTCCGAACCAAACAGCGAAAGAAAAATCTGCTGGATAAGGCCTTTGCTCTGTTCCGTTCAGCCGGTTCGAGCCCCAGTGCATTCAATAACGCAGAAGAGAACATACTTAAGCAAGAGCGCCGCGAGCTCATCCTCAAGGTCCTCGCCGGCTTAGGCCCCACCGAGCAACGACTTTATGAATTGACCATCGATGGCTATGAGAGTCCCCAGATTGCCCGGGAGCTTGGGCTAAGCGTCCTGTGCGTCCGGAAAAAACTTAGCCGCCTTCGCAACCTTTTGGCGCAGAAGTTAACGACCCGCCGGCTAAAATTTCAAGAGTAAAGGGAGGCTACTATGTTTAGACGTTTAAAATGCACAAGCCCTGATATTGGGCTCCTGCTTGCACCGTATCAGTTTCATGCGATCGAAGTGCAGGAGAAGGATATCTTCGAGGACCACCTCAGACACTGTGTCTATTGCGTGCAGGAGTTGGGGGACTCTAGCGAACTGTATCCTATTCTTAACGAGGCCCGGGGGCTTCGACTCAATCCGGGCCACGTCGGTCCTGCGGGCTTCCACTTTCTCAAATGGGCGTCCGGCTTGGCCTCCGTGCTATTGGTTGTCGGAAGTCTCTTTGTCTATTACGAACATCATATACCAAAAAGCGAGCCGGCGCCGGTAATTCGAGCCGTCGAGCTTCCGCCGCAGAGAGTCACGCGGCTTGTTGAAAAGGGCCGGTACGCGGAAGCCATCGGCGCCTTGGAAACCCACGTTCAAACGAAACCCTCCTCTTCGAGCTACCTGCTCTTGGGGTATTGCTACTACAGCGTCAACCAACACAGTAAGGCTGTGACGCCATTCCTGCGCGCGATTGCTTCGGCCGAGGACCGTGAGAAAGAGCAAGCCCGATGGTTTTTGGCCAAATCGTATTTAGAACTTCATCAACCAGATCAGGCCCGCGAACAACTTAGCGAGATCGTGAAGACCGGAGGACGGCTCGCCGCCGACGCGCAGTCGCTCTTAAGGACCCTGGAGACAGGCATCAGCCCATAATTTGACCGCAGTAAAAAAACGACTAAAGTTTTCCAATCGGCCGGCCGATATGCTCTACATGTAGGGTAAGGCAAATTGTATTTAGGAGGCGAATATGACAAAGATCGGCTTAGCCATTGCTTTGGCTGCGCTGTGGGCTGCCGCTGTCACTGTATTCGCGGAAGGCACTCTGACCCGTTTGCCAGGGGACAGGGGACATCTGGTTGTGATCCCGATTGCGTCGTTTCAATCTCAGGATGTGGGAGGGATAGCTGTAGATCGGAGTCTCGAACTCATCAGGCTTACCGCCGAGGATGTCGCCGCATCGTTCGGCGCCAACGATAGAGGAGGCGGTGATTCAAGTGATTTGGAACTTGATCAGCTTGATTACTCGTCCGCCTGTCGAAATTACTGCGAAGGAAAAGAGGCAGATTGTCTGGGCCGATGTACTCAGTGCGCAGGTTCGGTGAGGACCGTCGCGAGGGGCCAAATCTCGCCTCCTGCGGCTGCAACCGAAGCGGACCAAATTGTGTGCCTCTCGCTCAGAGTCTTTGTCACACTACCATTCGCCAACGCCGTTGATGAGATCAAGGCCCAGGTTCGACTCGAAATGAACTATCAGCCCTATCACGTAGCGAGCATTTCCCTGCTCAGCGTGACGCAGACGCGTGCTCTAGGAGAGACCGCCCAATTAAATCGGCCTGCCGGGCTGGCTTTCAACCCGAACAATAACACTCTGATCATTGCCGATACAGGAAATTGCGCGGTCAAAGTCGCGTATGTGGGTCCCGCAAGCGCGCCTGTTGTTTCAGCTACGAATGGCTACCCGGTAGAGACTCTCGTCGGGGGAGAATGCCGGAATAGCCTACTTCGCCGGCCGCTTAGTGTTGCCTCCGTGGGAGGAGAGACTTTCGTCCTCGACGAGGGTAGCCTTGGCGATTCTGTGATCAAGAATATCCAAGAGGGCTCGGCCAACATTGTCGCAACAAATTTGCCTCCGGCGGCGTCAATTCACGGTGTCTTCTATCCGCGGTGGTCCTATGGCGAGCAATGGGCTCTCTACACGGCCGGGAGAGGAGGTATTCATGAAGTTCTTATTGACCCGGTGAGGCTTCCGGCGCCGCAGCGGTCGCATTTCTATCTTCCAGACGGCTCAGACTCACATCCTACCGGCATCAGTTCTGATGGGAACGGACTTATTTACTTTATCCATAGAGGACGGATCGTTCGCACGCTTCCGCCCGCATCCATGACACCGTTGCACGCTAGATGCCCGTTTGAAACAGCCTACGAGACCGTTGTCGGTACGAATGCCCAACCCGGTAGTACACTGGTCGAAGCTCCGGCTAATTTCGACCCCGTTGACTTCGCCATCGTTGATGGGGGCGTAGTAAATCCAAACCCAAATCCCTGCTCGAGTCTTACGAGAAGCTTCGACACGACGGGAGTGGTGTTGAATTGGAATAGCCAAACCCGCTCATACGAAATTTTTACGATACACGATCCTGGCGCTATGGAGGGAAACATCTAGGTTATCTTCGATGAATACAAATTTATTTCTTAAAGGCCGGCGATCCACCGACGATGCCACGGCTGGTCTTTCCTGATTCTTTTGCCGGCGATTCTCGGATCTTGCGACCTGTGCGTTATGCGATTAGCAAGCCTCTTCATCATACTCCTCTTAGGGATGGAATCAAGCTTCGTTCGCGCAACGCCCCCAACATCGCATCGGTCGGATCGGCTGGAATTACAAACCCTTCAAACGCTAAACTCAGAGGATTACGACAAGGTCATACGGGTTGCTCGAGAGACGGTCGTTAAGGAACCTCAGTTCATTGAGGTCTACGAACTGCTGGCCCGAGCAAGCGGCAAAAAGGGAATTCTCGAAGACAGCATCACATTCCTTAAAGCAGAGCTTTCCCGCCGGCCCAATCATCCCGGCCTGCTTTATGGTCTTGCCCTTTGTCACCATCATAAAAAGGACTACGACGAGGCGGCCCAGTATCTGTTTAGAGCACTCCAGAGCTACCCGCGTTCTCAAAAGCCATACGTTTTTCTGGCGCATGTCTTCCGAGCCAAAGGGGATTTAAATCCTGCCCTCAAACGGCTGCATCGTCTCGAGAAATCATCTCCGCATCCGTACCCTATCTATTTTGGCCTTGCCACGGCCTATCGGCTGAATTTGGACTTCCAACAGGCGCTCGAATATGCCGACAAGACGATCAAGATAAATCCCAAGGATCCCTTGGCGCACTTATTGAAGGCCGCTATTCTTTGGGATCTTCATAAATTACGTGACTATCTTTCGACGTCAAAACAGGCTGAAGATTTGGCCGAGAAAACCGGGAATCATGAACTCATGGCGGAGGCCTACACCTATGTGGGTCGTGGTCATGGCCTCTTGGGAGATTTTCGCTCCGCGTTTCAGTATCTTGAAAGATCGCTGCATTTATCAGAAGCACTGGGCGACCCGCAACTGCAAGGGTTTGCCTTTTATCTCAAGGCCGTCTTCTCCAGTCGCCTGGATAAAACTGCGGAGGCAGCGAAGTACTTTCAAAGCGCCGAACGCCTGAGCCTTGCCGCCAACGACAAGGAGCGACAAGCTTGGACGGCGCTTAAAGCCGGTGAACTCGCTTGGCAAAAACTAAACGACTACTCGAAAGCCGCCGATCAATTCCTGAAGGCACTCGATCTTTTTAAGGAGATCCACGACGATGTCGGCGCCTCCAATACGTATCGAGGCCTCGGCGAAATGGCGGCTCTAATCGGCGAATATGATAAAGCGATCGATTTGTATAAGCAAGCCTTGCGACTCGTTCGTTCGCCCTCTCGTGCAAGAGAAGCCATTTTGGGCTCTCTCGGAGATGCTTTCCTCTTCAAAGAGGATTACCAGGCGGCGCTCGAATTTTATAACCAAGCGCTCGCACTGTCCCAAAAGGATGAGGCGAGTCTAAACTTAAATGTTGTTTACTGGAACATCGCCAAGACCTACATGAAAATGGGACTCTACAAAAAGGCGCTCGACACCTTTGATATCGCCCTCCGATTAGCGCGGGCCCGTAAGCGTCCGCAGTTTGAAGGATTGTGCCTCAAGGGGATCGGAGATGCTTCCTTACGTTTGCAGAAATTTACCCAGGCAGAACAATCTTACCAGGCGGCTCTTACGATGGGTCGTTCACTCGGCTATGAGGATCTCCAATGGGAAGCCTATGAAGGCCTCGGCGATCTAAGTCAACAGAAGGGCGACGACGAACTCGCTTATCAATACTACCGAAACGCCGTCGAGCTGATCGAAGCCGTGCGTAAGCGGCTCACGCCGAAAGAACGGACGGGATTCTCCGAAACGAACATGAAGGCTTACCACACCCTGGTGGAGCTGCTGCTTACGCTTCATCGGAAGACGCACCGCGAGGATTACGCGGAGCTGGCTTTTTATTACGCCGAAAAAGCCAAGGCCTCCAATATTCTTGATCTGATGCGCCGGGGACATCTCACGGATAAGGTGCACTTGGACGATTCGTTAAAAAGACGTATGGACGAAACACAGGATGCCTTACATGCCATACACCAACAGCTCATCGCAATGAATACGGAACGCAAATCTCAAGTGGCACGGTATGACCTGACTCTTGCCGAGAAGACCAACCGACAGATCGCGGATTTGGAACTTGATGTCCGGCGCCTGGATAACCGGAAGGCCGCGCTCCTGGCGGAAATGAAAAAACAACACCCGGGATTTTCTTTCTTCTACGACCCTGCCATTTTAAATCCTTCCCAAATCCAAAGCCAGCTCAATGAGACCGAGACATTGTTGGAATACTTGGTCACTGACCGCAAGATTATCGCGTTTATAGTGGGCAAGAAGTTTTTCAGAATCGAAGAGATCCCCGTAGCTGAAAAACAATTGAAGACGCTAGTCGAGGAGACGAGCACGCTCTTCACCAATAACCGCCAACGCGTAAAAGATCCCGTGGGCGCAGGGTTTCATCTTAATGAGCTCCAGACGTTATATAAAGCGGTCTTTCAGCCGTTGGAAAAATTTGTCGCCGCCGGAACACGCCTCATCATCGTGCCGGATGGGCTCTTGAGCTATGTTCCCTTCGAGATGTTGGTCACCGGCTTTGACAATTACAAGCCATGCTACCTCCTCAAGCGCTATCCCATATCTTATTCCTACGCGGCGAGCCTCCTTGGTCCAAAGCGTGGCCATTCAGAATCCACGCGGCAGATCCCGCTCCTGGCTATGGGGAACCCGGATTTCACTCTGGCCGGAACAAGGAGTCAAGACGCCGTGGGTGCATCGCGGGTTGAGCATCTCGCTTCGCTGCCGTACAGCGAAGCTGAGGTCCGAAATATCCGCCGGCTCGTTCCGGGAGGCCTCCTCTTCTTGAAAGGCGAAGCTACCGAGCATACGTTCAAACAGTTGGCGAGCAAGTCGAAAGTGATCCACTTGGCCACACACAATATCCTCGATGACCAGAATCCGTTATACTCGCGTATCGCCTTTACCTTGAACCCAACCGCGGACCAAAAGGGCGAGGACGGATACTTGTACCTTTACGAGACCCTGTCGCTTGATTTGCACGCGGATTTGGTGATCCTATCGGCCTGCGACACGGCCTCGGGTCACCTCCGGCGCGGAGAGGCCCTCGATACGATGAGCCGGGCGTTCTTGTCAGCCGGTGTCGATTCGGTCGTCGCTACGCTCTGGCCGATTGCTGATAGCCCTGCGACGGTCGACTTGATGACACGGTTTTATAAGCATATGGCGGAGGGCGCACCGAAGCGAGAGGCTTTGCGAAAAGCGAAGCTCGAGCTCATCGCTCGTGGAAAGTATGATGATCCATTCTTCTGGGCGCCCTTTATTTTAATTGGCAATGCAGACCCTATTTCACTGGACGATTCTCATTTTCGGATCGATAAACTGTACTGGGCCATGCTGGCCTCCATTTTTCTTGCGGCGCTTTCCGGCTTCTTGTTCCTGCATAAGAAAGCAAAAAAAGAGCAATTAGCTAAAAGCTAATTGCTCTGGAGTTTGGATATTTCGGATGGTCTTGTGTATCACTTGTGTCCGTAGCTCCAAAAGAGTCCCCCAGCTTGCGAAGACGGCAAGCAGATACCAAGATGAAACTAGGGAAGTTTCGTAACGGTTCGCGGGGTTCACTGAGAGCACACAAGAGACCCCCAGCGGAAGCTGGGGGAGACTCAGGCCCAGCCTACTCCGGCGACGCCCCACTCCCCCAACCCCCCTCTCCCCGCCGGGCGGGGAGAGGGGGCCAAGGGGGTGAGGGGCGCGTGATGTAGGCTGGATCTTGAAGCTCCCCCGGCTTCCGCCGGGGGTATCCACCACCCGTGAATGGTTACGAAGTTTCTAAGGAGTCCCCCAGATTGTCCCATCCACACGCAGAGCAGCGATGAAACTGGGAAAGTTTCTAAGGAGCCCGGCATTTCGACATTTTGGAGCGGGTCGGCGCCGATCCTACGTAGCAAGCGAAAACATAAAGTCGCACGCGCCCCGGCAGGGGCGCAAGGAGATTAGCCTGGGGCAAGCGGAGCGCCGCCCCAGGACTCATGGCCCCATCCCCCTCGACCGCCCCGGCAGGGGCGCGGAGATGGGTTTGGCTTACTAGCTGCCCTAAGCGCTTATGATGAGATGAGGATGCAGACTCAGATGAGTCAATGACCACTCGGCGCCCCTGCCGGGGCGCCTGTGTTCTAGGGAACTCGCGACCTGGGGCGGCGCTCCACTTGCCCCAGGCTAATGTCCCGGCGCCCCTCTGGGGCGCTCTGGAGATTGGACATTACAAAGAGCAAGTATTACCGGCCAATCACGATTGTTGGCGAGCTTTAACAACGCGCAGAATCAAAGAAGAAACTGGAGAAGTTTCTAAGGAGTCCCCCAGCCGGCCATGACGGCAAGCAGATACCGACACAAGAAAAGCGTGGAGAACAAAATTCGTTCCCGTGCGCGGCTGGGCCCGATACCTTCCGATTAATCTGATGATCGAATCTTAGAAGGCAAGTTCTTTTGCATTGATTTCGAGGGCGGGCTATGATATTTACTAGGTTGCGCAGAAACCAAGGAGAAGTTGATTGTCGGAAACATACACTAAAGTGCGACTCATTGATGCCTTTCCCGTGGAGGTTTCCGGAGAGCGTTATGTGTATCTACGAGACCCCATCGCCCTGGGTGATAAAATGCTGGCGGTCCCTCTGCCGGTCTTTTTTGTGATCACGCTGCTGGATGGCCTGCACTCTACTGGCGACATACAGGCCAAGTTCGCCAAGCAATTCGGGGACATAATTTTTGACCACGAGATCGAAGGAATCACACGGCAATTGGATGAGAATCACCTGCTGGAGAACGAACGATTTGACGAATTCCGACGACAATTAGAGATCGAGTTCCGTCAGGCCGGCACACGCACGGCTTGGCATGCCGGCAAGGTTTATCCGGCGGAGCCACTCTCCCTTCGTGAAACGCTCTCGCAATATTTTATACATAAGGACGGTCCTGGGCCGATCGGCCCCATACACCCCGACAACGAAGTCCGCGGCGCCATCCTCCCGCACATTGATTTCCCACGCGGCGGCTGGTGTTACGCATGGGCCTATAAGGAACTGGCCGAGCGCTGCGCGGCGGACCTCTTCCTAATCTTTGGCACCGCGCACGGGCCGATGCGTAGCCCTTTCGCTCTCACCCGAAAAAACTACGAAACCCCGCTAGGGCCGTTAGAGACGGACCAACCCTTCCTCGAGGCGCTCTTGCAATCCTATCGCGGCTCGTTGGACCTGTTTAAGGACGAGTTTGAACATCGCTCCGAGCATTCAATTGAGTTTCAATCCGTATTTTTACAATTCCTTTTTGGGGAAAAGCGCAAGATACGTGCAGTACCCATTTTGTGCGGCTCATTGCACGGACATGTTTATAACGGAGTCCCGCCGAGTCGGGATCGTGAATATTGCGCCTTCCGAGATGCCTTGAAAACCGCGATCAACGGCGCCGCACGTGCCGGCCAAAAGGTTTTTTGCCTCGCCAGCGCTGACCTGGCCCACATGGGTCCCCGCTTTGGCGATCCATTCCCGGCCGATTCACCCGTCTTACAAGAAATCCATAAGGAAGACCATGAGTTGCTGCAGACCATCGAACGGGTAGACGCCGCGGGGTTTCATCAGCATATCGAAAAAGACAAAGACCGCCGGCGCATTTGCGGTTACCCGCCCATTTATGCCATGCTGAGCGTACTGGAGGCCGAGCGCGGACGTGTGCTCAAGTACGGTCAGCGCTGCGATGACGGCTCGGTGGTCACCTTCGCCAGCATGGTCTTCTAATAAAACATAGGAGGCTCTATGAGCAGGGATAAGAGAATGACGCTTATTTTTGGGAAAGATACCTGACCCTATACGTCGGCAGCCCGTGCGGACTGCGAGCAAAAAGGGGTTGCGTTTGATTATATTAATGTCCTGGCTGATACGGCCAGTCTTGATCGAATGCTTAAATACAGCGGTGGCGATCGTAGAGTTCCCGTCATTGTTGATCACGGCAAGGTCCAAATCGGATTTGGAGGGACATGAGGCGTATAGCTCGGTTAGCCGTGGGCTAATCATATGTTAGGCATAAAATACATAGAGGTAAATGTGATATGAAGACAAAAGATATCATAGCAGAAGTAATCTCATTGCCTGTTGAAGAAAGAGCAATGGTTGTTGATTTATTATTGAAAAGTCTGAATCCACCAGAATTGGAAATAGATAAAAAATGGGCAGCAGTAGCTAAGCGACGATTGGAGGAAATTCGTTCTGGGAAGGTAGAAGCAGTGCCAGGTGAAGAAGTATTTAAAAGAATATGGAATAGGTTCTCAAAATGAACTACTTGTTTCATCCCGAAGCGGAAGTCGAGTTCATTGAGGCAATTGAGTATTATGAGGAAAAGGAATCGGGATTGGGATACGACTTCGCTGTTGAAGTGTATTTAACTATCGAAAGAACGGTATCTTTTCCAAAAGCTTGGCCTGTTATTGAGGAGGACATTCGGCGATCGTTAGTTCGGAGGTTTCCATATGGAATCCTATATTCAGAAGAAAAAGAAGGAATATACATTGTGGCTATTATGCATTTACATAGAGATCCAGAATACTGGAAGCACAGAATCTAAATTAATGCCTAACAAGGCGCGGCACCTGACTGCTATTCCGCTACGCTCCATAGCGGCAGGTGAGCTTGGTCGTTAGGTGGCGGTGAGCATCATGACACCTGAACTGCAGGAAAAGTTTCTGAATGAGCACATTCCCTATAAGCTAACCGCGATCGATCTCTGTTACCACGTGTCCCTGTTTCTTGAGCACCATGGCAATGCACATGTCACGACGATTACGGTTTCCCACCCCATGATGGTGATTCAGGCTCCAACTGTGACGGTTTTCAGCAATGCTGTGGTGGAACACGGTTTCATGTCGTGCCGTGCCATGCTGGAGAGTTTGGGAGTCGGCCTGAACCCGACGCAGGATCAGCTCGCGGAATACCGCCATCAACGGTGCACTACTCTCACCCTTCGGCACTTTGGTCTGGACCTTCTCACCGTCGAGCGGGTCTTGGCCCACTTGTCGGACGACGTCACCGCGATCAACGGTCTTGTTCAGACTATTCGTGCTGGCCACAAGGGCGGGGCGCATCTGACGATAGGCAGCGAGAGGCTGCAGCCTGCTCCGCTCGCGGCAGGCTGCCGTGCAACGCGCTCGCTTGTCGATCACTTTCTATACGAAGCGCTGGGGCGGGCAGCGCCAACAGCGCTATTCACGGTGGGAAATGGGACCGCCACCTAACAAGCGCAGTAAGGTGTCGGCGTGCGGCACGCTCACGCATGGCAGGAGGCGGCGGCGCTCGCACGCCGCACCTTATCCGCAGCGTTCAAGGCGGAGTGCCTCTTTCACTACCGCTAGCGTAAGGCGTCGTTCGAGGGACTTCGCGCCTGTCGCGTTGACCTTGGTTGAATGCTAAAGCAGAAAAAAGTGGTCTGGTAAGTTAAGACTTGTTGCAGATCTAGTTAATTTATGGGGTCCACGAATTTCGCCGGTTTTAGGTAAAGGCGGAGTGTCGGCCCTTGGCAGTGGCACAAGCATTACGTCTGAGAGTTTCCGTTACCGAGAGCGATCTCGCCGAAGGCCCTCAGACGGTAAGCCTGAGCCACTGTAGGTATGAGGCGTGCGCCTCGCGGGAATTTATGGCTCTAGGACTTCTCATAGCTAACGTACTGTCATGGGTTGGGCTCTGTGCAGCCGCCTACTTTGGCCATCTGCATGCCGTCACGCACAGTAATTTTCGCAATCATTTTAACATGGCAATCCCGGCCGCCTTCTTATCCATTTTCTCGCACAGCATGACTTTCTTTTATTTTATCGGGATGACTAAACAAATTAAGGATTGGTCCGCCCGTCATAAATTAGATCCGGCCATTTTAAGTCAGATGCGTTCTTGCAAGTCCAAAGCTTCTCCGCACATCACCGCTGCCATATTAGGCACTATGGCCGCAACCATACTGGGTGGCGGTGCCGCGACCTCCCGCGGTCTATTGGCATCGGTGCACGGGTGGCTGGGGTACATCGCCGTAGCGATCAATCTTCTCGCAATTATCATTGAATATCGATGCCTGTTAGTCAACAACCTACTCGTTGAAGACGCCTTGAAAAAGGTAACGAGTGATAAGAATTAAGGCAACTGTTCCGGGGGTCTGCACGGATACAGAACCGGGAGTGGTAGCGACCGGGTCTATGTGCCATACGGCGAAACTGGTTGGTCATTGACGGTAAACGGCCCGATCCCGCGTTAGGCGAATAAAGGCGGATCCGAGATGGCGGCACTTATAAGCCGGGAGAAGAGACGAACTGAAGCGGCTCCATGCGAACCGCCACGTGGACTGGATAGATAAATGGCCAAGCAGAAAAAAAACACGGGCGCCAACCTTGGCTTCGAGGACAAGTTGTGGGCGGCCGCCGACAAGCTGCGCGGCAACATGGACGCCGCCGAGTACAAGCACGTCCCCTTCGAGGAGAAGATGGCCGAGGCGACGGAGCTGGACGCAACCATCAAAGCCAATTTTTCAAGACTTGGCTTTGATGAAGGGGGAAGTTAGAAGTGAGAATGGTGAAATGAAATCTGATTTGCCGGAAAGAACTTTTTCTTTTGCAAAGCGTATTGTGACGCTGTGCGCTGTTCTGGACGATAAGCTAGGAACGGGTCGCACGCTGGCGCATCAACTATTGCGGTCAGGAACATCCATCGGAGCAAATATTGAAGAAGGTCAGGCTTCGCAAAGCGAGGCTGATTTTCTATCGAAATACAGCATTGCTTGCAAGGAAGCGCGAGAAACCCATTATTGGCTTCGGCTCTTGGATGCCGGAGATCTCGTCTCCAAAAACCAGCTTCAAGACCTGATAAACGAGTGCAATGAAATAATCGCCATACTGACAAGCATCGTCAAGAAACTCAAGGCCAAGAGATCATGATTTCACCCTTCACTCTTCACCCTTCAAACTTCTTTCTGGAGGCGCTGGGCTATGGCGAATAACAAGGCGAAGCCATCAAGAACGGGAAAAGCTATCACGCAGTCGACAGACGCCGGAGAGATTCCGGTCGGCTACGGCGAACTGCTGGAAGACCTGGAATCCCGCATCCGAGCGGCGCAGGTCAAAGCGGCGCTGTCCGTCAACCGCGAACTCATCGCCCTGTACTGGCATATCGGCAGGTCCATCGTCAAGCGTCAGCGCGCCGAGGGTTGGGGCAAGGCCGTCGTGGAACAATTATCGGCCGACCTGCGGCGCGAGTTCCCGGACGTTGCGGGCTTTTCAGAGGCCAACATCTGGCGGATGCGGGCCTTCTATCTCGCCTGGACGGAGGAAGTTCTCGCACGGGCTGTGCGAGAAAGCGGGGAGCCGCCAAAACTCGCACAGCTTGTGCGAGAATTGGACGGCCGGAGTCTGCCACAACCCGTGGCAGAAATCCCGTGGGGACACAACGTGTGGCTCATGGAGAAGGTGAAAGACCCCTCCGCCCGCCTCTGGTATGCCCGGCAGACCGTCGCCAACGGCTGGTCGCGCGCCATGCTCACGCATTGGATCGAATCCGATCTCCACGCCCGACAGGGCAGGTCCATCACCAACTTCAAGGCCTCGCTGCCCGCACCGCACTCGGACCTGGCCGCCGAGGTCGTCCGCGACCCCTACAACTTCGACTTTCTCACGTTGCGCGCCGACGCGGCCGAACGCGACCTGGAACGGGGGCTCCTGGATCACATCCGCAAGTTCCTGCTGGAACTCGGCGCGGGCTTCGCCTTCGTGGGCCGGCAGGTGCATCTGGACGTGGGCGGCGAGGACTTCTACCTCGACCTGCTCTTTTACCACCTGCGCCTGCGGTGCTACGTCGTCATCGACCTGAAGGCCCGGCCTTTTAAGCCCGAGCACGCGGGCAAGATGAACTTCTACCTCTCGGCCGTGGACGATCTCCTGCGCCATCCCGAAGACAAGCCGTCCATTGGCATCATCCTCTGCAAGACCCGCAGCCGGGTCATTGCTGAGTACGCCCTGCGCGACCTCGCCAAGCCCGTCGGCGTGGCCCGCTACGTGACCAGGCTGGTCGAAAGCCTGCCCGACGACCTCAAGGGCAAACTGCCGACGGTCCAGCAGATTCAGAAGGAGCTCGCCGGTCCCGAAAAACCGCAAGCCAGGAAGTCGCCCGGCAAGCGTCGCCGTCGCGAAGGCAGGAAGGGGGCGAGCGATGGGAAATAATGGTTGGACAATGTATCCGTTCACACAAGCGGTAACGGTCAATCCGTCCGTGCCACTCACGAAGGGCAAGGTCTACCCGTTCGTCGAGATGGCGGCTGTCGATCCGACAGCCCGGAGTGTTAGCGAGTCGGAACACCGGGAGTTCACAGGCGGGGGTGCGCGCTTCCATTCGGGCGACACCTTGATGGCGCGCATAACCCCATGCCTTGAGAACGGGAAAATCGCCCGCTTCCGACCGACTGACAAGACAAGTCCGGGTTTTGGATCAACGGAGTTTATCGTTATCCGGGGCCGCGAGAACGTCACGGAGAACGACTTCGCCTACTACCTGACAAAGTGGTCCGAGTTCCACCAGTTCGCCGTCGCTCAGATGACGGGCACCTCGGGCAGACAGCGTGTCCCCGCCGAATCGCTCTCCGGATTCGAAGCCACCATTCCGCCGCTTCCGACACAGCGGAGCATCGCCCACGTCCTCGGCATGCTGGACGACAAGATCGAGCTGAACCGCCGGGTGAACCGGACGTTGGAGAAGATGGCGGCGGCGCTCTTCAAGAACTGGTTCATCGACTTCGACCCCGTCCGCGCCAAGGCCGAAGGCCGCGACCCCGGCCTGCCCCAGGCCATCGCCGACCTCTTCCCGGACGAGTTTGAGGACTCGGAGCTTGGCGAGATTCCGGAGGGATGGACGGTGAAGTCTCTACCCGAGGCAATCGAAGTCAACCCAAGTCGCAGTCTTTCTCGCGGAACAGCAGCGCCCTACGTGGAAATGAGCGCCATGCCGACGCAGCTATCCCGTCCGGCAGGATGGCCAAGGCGTGAATTCAGCTCGGGATCGAGGTTCCGCAACGGCGATATTCTGGTGGCACGCATCACGCCCTGCCTCGAAAACGGGAAAACCGCCTTCGTGGATTTCCTCGACAGGGACGAAATCGGATGGGGGTCCACGGAGTACATCGTGTTTTGCAGCGGGCCGCCGCTGCCGCCCGAGTTCACGTACTTCCTAGCGCGCTCTGACAGGTTCCGCGAGCACGCCATAGCAAACATGACCGGGACCTCCGGCCGCCAGCGGGTTCCGGCCACTTGCTTCGACCGGTTCCAAGTAACCGTTCCATCAGAAAGCGTGGCAACCGCCTTTGGAAACATGGTCCAGCCCGCACTCCGCAAGACGAGGGCAAACGACTTCCAGTCAAAAAAGCTGGAGAAGCTGCGGGACGCGCTTCTCCCAAAGTTGCTGAGCGGCGAACTCGAAGTGCCTGCCATCGTGCAGAGCAAGGAGGGCGAAGCATGAAGATGGATGGAGGCACCGATGGCTAGAGCGGATCTACTAACCGACCTCGTCCGACTCGGGATGACTGGCGATAAGGCCAAGTTCCGAAAGGTCGTCGAGGCGATCATCGCCGAGGAAAGGGCAAAAAAACACACCGTTCTCGCAGGTGCTCTGGAAGAGCTACTCCGGTCGGTCCCAGCGGAGAAACCCACGGCCAATGGAAGCGCCACGCTGGACCTGCGCGTGACAAACCTTGTTCAGGAGGTGATGCCCGAACGCGACTTTGAAGACTTGGTGTTGCCGAAGGACGTGGTGGAAATTTCCCGCGAATTAGTTCAGGAGCACCACAGGACCGATCTGCTCAGGTCGTATAACCTCGAACCACGTAACCGGATTCTCCTGATCGGCCCTCCTGGTAACGGCAAGACATCATTGGCGGAAGCTATCGCCCGCGCACTCATGGTTCCGTTGCTTGTCGTGCGGTACGAAGGCGTCGTCGGGGCATATCTCGGAGAAACGGCTGTGCGGCTGCGGCGCTTGCTTGAGCATGCGAGCACCAGAAAATGCGTTCTTTTCTTCGACGAGTTTGAAACCCTGGGCAAGGAGCGCGGCGACCGGCACGAAACCGGTGAGATAAAGCGGGTCGTTAGTTCCCTGTTAATGCAGATTGACTCGCTTCCAAGCCATGTCGTCGTTATCGGGGCGACCAACCATGCCGAGCTCCTCGACCGGGCCGTATGGCGTCGATTCCAAGTCCGCATGACGTTGCCCGAGCCTACGCGTGCGCGACTGGCTGAGTGGTTCGCCAAGTTTGAGCGACGCGTCAAGGTTCCGCTTGACTATACGCCAGAGACGCTGGCAAAAAAACTTTTCGGCGCAAGTTTCGCGGAAGCGGAAGAGTTCGGGGCCAGCGTCTTTCGGCAGTACGTGCTCGGACAGCCAGAGTCGAACATGAAACAAATCGTCGAGCGCACGCTAAACACATGGCCTGCGCGGTCCGTCAAGACGAAACAGCAAAATGGAGGCGATGAATAATGCCCGACCGCCCGTTATTGCTGTTTCCAACGCCTGAAACGGCTGAGCGCACAACTCTTCCACCGTCGCCGCGCCGGATTCACAAGCCGTCTCGCGGACGACAAGGAGCGCGCCTATCGCCTGTTTTTGCTCGGCTTCAGAGCGAATTCAGAGCGCGACGCGTCGAGTTGCAACAGACAGCGGCAGGAGCTGATCCGGAACAGGTTCTGGTGATCGAAACCGTTGACGGCGTCGAGAACTTCGCCAACGCCGTAAAGCGCATCCAAGGGCTTGAATGGATGGGAGAAGTCGAAACCGACGAGATCGTGCCTGACGCCGACTTCTACGACGAGGTTAATCGAGAAAAGCCACTGAGTGGGCGGCTCTACCTCGTCATGACAAACCTGCGGGCGCTCGACGAGATGCTTTCGTTGTGGCAGCGTTATCAGAGCGATCCCAATATGAGGTTTGAGCGCGGTTTGACCAAGTTTCGTGACGTTTTCCTCTCCATTAAGGACATTCGTCGCTGGGGCGTCCATGATCGGATCGAGGAGACCGGGTTGCTCGATGCGTGGCGGGAGGACCTCGCGCGCGATGGTAATCGGCCAATCCGTTGTGAGGTTGAACTGTGGTTCCGTGCTTCGCAAGCAAAGCGGCGGGAGGCCGAGGGACAGCTCAACAACCTCATCGGGCAACTTGGCGGGCGGATCATGGGGAACTCGATGGTAGAGGAGATCAGCTACCAAGCGTTGCTCGCGGAAGTGCCAGCCCGGGCCGCCCAACAGATCATTGACCACCCGGACGTGGACCTCGTCAAGTGCGACAGCGTCATGTTCTTTCGGCCAGTTGGACAAATGGCCACTGGAAAAAGGTCTGTTGAAGACGAACTTTCGGACCACACGGCGGGCGTGATGGCCGCGCCAACGGGACAGCCTGTCGTTGCAGTTTTGGACGGGCTCCCTTTGGAGAACCACGCGCTGCTCGCTAACCGTCTGATTATTGACGACCCGGACGGCCACGCCTCGGAATACACAGCTGCCGACCGGATACACGGTACGGCAATGGCCTCGCTCGTTGTTCACGGCGATCTCAGCGACGGAGAAGCTCCTCTTTCTCGTCCGGTTTACATCCGCCCAATCATGAAGCCGATCCCGTGGATTCGTTCACCTCGACCGGAGCAGATACCTAGCGATGTTCTTGTAGTGGACTACATTCATCGAGCCGTCCGTCGCATGTTCGAGGGGGAGGGCGCCACGAGAGCCATTGCCCCCAGTATCCGGATTATCAACTTTTCCATCGGCGATCCGTGCAGACAGTTCACCCAGACCATGAGTCCGTTGGCTCGGCTACTTGACTGGTTGAGCGTCAAGTACAAGGTGCTATTTGTCATCAGTGCCGGTAATCACACCAGGAACATCGAGACAGGTGTGCCAAAGGGAGACTTCAGCGCGTTGTCGAAAAATGAAAAGGAAGCCAGGACGCTTTACGGAGATGCGAGACACCGCAAGTTGCTTTCACCGGCGGAAAGCATCAACGGGATTACCGTTGGCGCATTGCATCACGACAGTGCGACGGTCGCGCATCTCGGCCACGCTGTAGACCTGTTCGTGAACGGCTTACCCAGCCCGATCTCGTCATTCGGCAGCGGGTATAGACGGGCGATCAAGCCCGACATCGTTTTCAATGGCGGGCGAGTCCTCTATGCGGAACAGTTAGGAACGATACAGGATGCGCGATTTGAACCTCGCCTGTTGCGCATCGCTCCAGGCAACAAGGTGGCAGCTCCCGGCACGGTCACTGGCGACCTCACCAAAGTAGCGTATGCTTGCGGCACGAGCAATTCGGCCTCGCTTATCAGCAGGACCGCTGCGATCTGTCATGATTCTCTTCTCGAAGTCTTCGAGGAGCAAGCACCCGACATCGAAGTCAATTCGTACATTGCCCCGCTGCTAAAGGCGATAATCGTCCACGGAAGTTCGTGGGGAACCATTGGTACACGCCTTCAGGAAATACTTCAGACGCCCGAAAACGGGCACCACATTAGAAACTGGATTTCCCAATGGCTGGGGTACGGAGCACCGGACAGCGCACGTGTGTTAGATTGCACGAGCCAGCGGGCGACCGTGCTCGGGTTCGGCCAGCTCGGTGACGAAGAAGCTAATTTATTCAGACTTCCTTTGCCGCCATCCCTCGGAGCGAGACGGGACTGGCGCAGGCTGATTGTGACGCTGGCGTGGCTATCCCCCGTAGCGGGTAACACGCAACGCTATCGAACTGGAAGTCTGTGGTTCGAGGTCGAAGGAGTTGGCTTGGCCCCGACCCGTCAAGATGCAGACTGGCGCGCGGTTCGGCGGGGAACGGTCCAACACGAAGTGTTCGAGGGAAACAGCGCCGTCCCGCTGAACGATGGAGACGCGCTAACGATAAAGGTCAACTGTCGAAAGGACGCCGGAAAGATTCAGCAACCTATCCCTTACGGCCTTGCGATCTCGCTGGAGGTCGCAGAGGGCATTGACATTCCGATCTACGAGGAAATTCGGACTCGCATAGCGTCCGCCATTGAAATCCGAACAAGGGAAGGGCGTTGATATGTCGGGGCTGAACGAAGATACCCTCGAACTCGCCACCGTGGACTACTTCCGCGCGCTCGGATATAGCTACGCCCACGGCCCGGAAATCGCGCCGGACGGCGGAGCGCCTGAGCGGGAGAGCTACGGCCAAGTCGTGCTCGTTGGGCGTCTGCGGAATGCGCTCGGGAGGATCAACCCAAGAGTATCCGCCGAGGCCATCGAGGAGGCCATCCGAAAAGTCACCCGCCCTGACAGCCCATCGCTCATCGTCAACAACCGCGCCTTCCACCGGATGCTCACCGACGGCGTGGACGTTTCCTGGCGCGAGAACGGACGGGAACGCCACGGCAAGGCATGGCTCATCGAACGCGATCCCGCGAAGCCCAACGAAAACGAATTCCTCGTGGTCAACCAGTTTACCGTCATCGAGGACAAGCGGAACCGCCGGCCGGACGTGGTGGTGTTCGTCAACGGCCTGCCCCTCGCGGTCATCGAACTGAAGAATCCGGCGGAAGAGCAGACCACGATCCGCCACGCCTACAACCAGCTTCTGACCTACAAGACGGACATCCCCAGCTTGTTCGCCTTCAACGAAGTGTTGGTGATCTCGGATGGGTTTGCAGCGAGGGAGGGAACCTTAACGGCGGGCTGGGACCGATTCCAGCCCTGGCGAACCATCGACGGGGAGGATCTCGCTTCGGCCGGGGCCGTGCAGCTCGAAGTCCTGGTCAAGGGCGTTTTCGAGCGGCAGCGCTTTCTCGACTACGTGCTGAACTTCATTGCCTTCGAGGACAACGGAAAGGAGATCGCCAAGAAGGCCGCCGCCTACCACCAATACTGGGCGGTGAACAAAGCCGTCGAATGCACGGTCGCGGCCAGCCGCCCGCAGGGCGACCGGCGGATCGGCGTCGTGTGGCATACGCAGGGTTCGGGAAAGAGCCTTTCCATGGCCTTCTACGGCGGGAAGATCATCAAGCACCCGGCGATGGAGAATCCGACACTGGTCGTCATCACCGACCGGAACGACCTCGACGAGCAGCTATTCGGGACCTTCAGCGTCAACCGCGACCTCCTCCGACAGAAACCCGAGCAGGCCGACAGCCGCGAGCACTTGAAAAACCTGTTGCGGGTCGCCTCCGGCGGGGTCGTCTTTACCACGCTTCAGAAATTCGAGGGCGGCGACGCTCTGAGCGAGCGCCACAACATCGTCGTCATCGCCGACGAGGCCCACCGCAGCCACTACGGCTTCAGCGCCAAGCTCGACAATAAAAGCGGCGAAGTTAAGTACGGCATGGCGAAGTATCTGCGCGACGCCCTGCCCAACGCCTCGTTCGTCGGGTTCACCGGCACGCCCATCGAGCTGAGCGACAAGAGCACGCCCGCCGTCTTCGGCGACTATATCGACAAGTACGATATACTACTGGCCGTACAGGACGGCGCGACCGTGCCGATCTACTACGAGTCCCGGTTGGCCCAGCTCGAACTCAACGAGGAAGAAAAACCTCACATCGACCCGGAGTTCGAGGAGATCACCGAGGGCGAGGAAGAAGAGGAGAAGCACAAGCTCAAGACGAAGTGGGCGGCCCTTGAGGCCATGGTCGGCACGGAGAAGCGCATCGGGCTGGTGGCCCAGGACCTCGTCGATCACTTCGAGAAGCGCGCCGAGGCCATGCAGGGCAAAGGCATGGTGGTGTGCATGTCGCGGCGCATCTGCGTCGAGATGTACAACGCGATCACCAAGCTGCGGCCGGGCTGGCACGCCGAGGACGACGCCACGGGCGCGATCAAGATCGTGATGAGCGGTTCAGCTTCGGACGATCCGTCCTGGCAACCGCATTTCCGGACCAAGGCAGCGCGGGAAGCCATCGCCAAGCGGTTCAAGGCTGCCGGCGACCCGCTTCAGCTCGTCATCGTGCGCGACATGTGGCTGACCGGTTTCGACTGCCCGAGCCTGCACACGATGTATCTGGACAAGCCGATGACCGGACACAACCTCATGCAGGCCATCGCCCGCGTGAACCGCGTGTTCAATGACAAGCCCGGCGGCCTCGTGGTGGACTACCTCGGCATCGCCGACGCGCTCAAGCGGGCGTTGCATACCTACACAACCAGCGGCGGGCAAGGCGACTCTCGATCAGGGGCAGGCCGTCAAGGTCATGATGGAGAAGTACGAGGTCGTGCGTGACATGCTCCACGGCTACGACTACAAGGGCATACTGACGACTGAAGCCGGGAAACGCATGGGAGCCATCGCCAAAGCCATGGAGCTCATACTGGGCTTGGAGGACGGCAAGAAGCGGTATCTCCAGGCTGTTTCCGCCGTGTCGAAGGCGTTCGCGCTTGCCGTCCCTCACCTGCGCGCGCTTTCCATACGGGACGAGGTCAGTGTGTTCCAAGAGATACGGTCGGCTTTGGTCAAGGCGACCTTATCCGAGTCCGAGAGAACCCAGGACGAGCTGGAGTCCGCTATTCGCCAGCTTGTATCGCGGTCGGTTTACTCGACGGAGGTCGTGGACATCTTCGCGGCCGCCGGGCTTGAGAAGCCCGATATATCCATTCTGTCGGACGAATTCTTCGCCGAGGTCCGGCAGTTGCCGCATCGCAACCTGGCGCTGGAGCTTTTGAAGAAGCTTATAAACGACGAAATTAGGACGCACATGCGAAAGAACGTCGTCCAGGCGCGCTCCTTCGCCGAAATGCTGGAGACGGCCGTCCGCAAGTATCAGAACCGGGCCATCGCGGCGGCCCAGATGATCGACGAGCTCATCAAGATCGCCAAGGATATCCGCAACGCCAAGGTACGCGGCCAGGAGCTCGGCCTCACGGACGACGAGGTCGCTTTCTACGACGCGCTCGCCGAAAACGAAAGCGCCCGCGCGGTGATGGGCGACGAGAAGCTCCGTTTCCTTGCCCAAAAGCTCGTGGAGCGCGTGAAGCAGAGCGTATCCATCGACTGGCAAGTCCGTGAAAACGCGCGAGCGCAGATCCGCGTTCTGATCAAGCGGATCCTTCGAGAGTTCGGCTACCCGCCGGACATGCAGCAGCGCGCCACACAATTGGTTCTGGAACAAGCAGAGGTGCTCTGTAAAGACTGGGTGGAAGAAGGGGTGCCTGCGCTCGACTCACAGCGGACGGCCGTCCCACCCTTCCAGCGCGTTATGCCGAAAGAGCATGACAAATACCGGACGTGCGTTCCGCTCCTCACGCTCAAGGTCGCTGCGGGGAGTTTCGGCGACGTCCAGAGCGTGGAACCTGAGGGATGGGTAGAACCAGGAACTCGACGCAAACTCCGCCCGGGGATGTTCGTCACCCAGGTCGTGGGCAAGTCAATGGAACCGGCTATCCCCGATTCCGCTTACTGCCTCTTCAGTTCGCCGGTGGCAGGCACCCGACAAGGCAAGATCGTGCTCGTTCAGTTACGCGACGCCATCGATCCGGAGAGCGGCGAACGATACACCGGTAAGCGGTACGAGAGCGAGAAAACCGGAGATGGCGACAGTTGGCGTCACACAACGATTGTCCTGCGTCCTGTGAATCCAGAGTTTGAGCCAATCATTCTCACCAGTTCGGGAGAAAACGAACTCCAGGTCGTAGCGGAACTGCTAGAGGTTCTTGACTTGCTTAATTGCACGGCAGGACACCCGGCACGATAAGGGAAAGCAACAAATCGCCTTACAACTGCATGCAGCGGACGGCGCTGCGCGCCGCCGCTCATGCCGAGCGTTGGCGGCACTGGCAAGGAGCCTGTTATGGAAAAGCTATTGGTCATCGGAGGGAACGGAGCGGGATTGGCCGCGGCGGCGCGCGCCAAACGCATTCGCCCGCATATGGACGTATTGGTGATCGAGCAGAGCCGGTACATCTCCTATAGCATTTGCGGAGCTCCTTATCTTATTTCCGGTATGGTGCCGCGGGTCGAAGATCTGGTTGGCTTCTCGCCGGAATCGCTGTGGCGGGAGCGAGGAATTCAGGCGATCGTCGGCGTCAGGGCGATCGAGATCATGCCTTCCATGCGACGCGTGACAACACTCGACACGCGCACGCAGGCGCGCGCCACCCTAGGATTTGATAAGCTGATTATTGCCACCGGCTACGCCTCCAACCGCTCGAGTATACCGGGAGCTTCGGCGAAAAATGTTTTTTCCCTGGCGCAGCATGAAGATACTATTCGGTTACAATCGGCCTTGGCCTCAGGCGCCTATCGGCAAGCGGTCATCATAGGCGCCGGCTATGTCGGACTGGAAATGGCCGAGGCCTTGGCGACTCGCGGACTATCCGTCCTTGTTATAGAAAAGGAACCCACACTCTTGGGGGGAATCGATGCGGATATTTCGGAGCTGATAGAAGCTGAGCTGGGAAAGCACGGCGTCCAGGTCCTCAAAGGGGCAGCGGCGCGCGCGATTCAAGCCGGAAAAGACGGCGTTGCGGAAGCTGTCGTTTATGGACCTACCGACACGGTTGCCAAAGCCGACATGGTTATGCTTGATATTGGTGTACGTCCCAACGTAGAGTTAGCGGCGGCTTGCGGTGTGACGCTGGGACGTACGGGCGGCATAGCGGTCAACGACCATTTGGAGACGAATTACGCCGGTATATACGCGGCGGGCAACTGCGCCGAGGCTAAGCATCTGGTTAGCGGGAAGGCCGTGATTGACGCTCTCGGAACGGTCGCGGCCAAGCAAGGACGAGTGGCCGGTGAGAACGCCGCCGGTTGGAAGACTCGCTTTGCCGGGGTTGTCGGTACTTGTGTTGTCAAAGTTTTTGATTTGGCCGTGGCGCGCGTGGGTCTGACGAGCCGCGAAGCTCAGAGCCATGGCTTTAAGAGTATAGCCGCCAAGATTACGGATAAAACCATTAGCCATTACTACCCCGGTGGCGCGCCGATTACGATTAAGATAGTAGTGGACACGGATTCTCGGCGGCTCTTAGGTGCGCAAATGGTCGGCGGTTCAGATGTGGCCAAGCGGACCGACGTGATCGCCACGATCTTGACCAACCATATGCGAATCGACGAAGCGGCGCAATTAGATCTGAGCTATACACCGCCGTTCGCGCCGCTATGGGATCCAATTCTTGTCGCCATGCACGCCGGGCTACGTGCCCTAGAAAAGTAATGAAAGGCGCCTTGGCCAATGCCGGGACACCCTACGGCCGGCCATGTAAGCGCCCGAAGCCGGAATCCATCGTCCAGTTCCTACCGTATTATCTGTTCAGTACGGAGCTGGGTGAAGTTCAGCGCGGACGCCATTATCGTCGAGCCTCGCCGTGGTTTCCAACAATTTACAAAGATTTAATGACGGATTTGCCAAACTAGTGCTAAAATAGACGCGGGCTCTTACTGGAGGATAACAAAAACCGTGGAAAAAATACCCTTATATTCCGCCTTCAGCGCAGGGATAATATCATTTCTCTCGCCTTGCGTATTGCCCCTGGTCCCTCTGTATTTATCCTATATTTCAGGGGTATCGGTAGAGGCTCTACGATCCGATAACAATAGAGAAGAGATCAGGCGTCGCGTTTTTTGGAATTGCCTGTATTTCATTGCCGGTTTTTCGCTGCTGTTTATCAGCTTGGGCGCCACGGCGAGTCTCATTGGCCGCGTCTTGCGTTCGCAGATGGGGATCCTCACCAAGATCGCCGGCGGCATCGTGATTATTTTCGGATTACACATGACGGGAATTCTTAAGATATCGACGCTTTATAAAGAAAAGCGAATACAAGTTCGTACACAAGCTCGCGGTCCGCTGGGCGCTTTCCTGCTCGGCTTGGCTTTTGCGGCCGGCTGGTCGCCTTGCATTGGCCCAATCTTGGCGGGCGTTCTCTTTCTGGCCAGCACGAGGGAAACCCTGTGGCAGGGGATTGGTTTGATGGCGGTGTATTCAGCGGGACTGGCACTGCCATTTCTGATCATCTCGTTAGCTCTTAATTATTTCTTTGCTATGTTTGGTAGTGTTAAGCGTTATTTGAATGTCGTGGAAATTGTTGGCGGCGCGCTGCTGATGGTCATTGGGTTTCTTATTTTTACCAATAACATGCCCCTCTTGTCCAGTAAGCTTACTTTCTTGGAAAGGTTCGCCAAATAATGTTTAAAGCAGGACTGGCGGTAAATCACGGTTTTCTAGATTTGTTGTTGCTTGCAGAGCCTGCTATTTAATGTGGATTAATGGCCTGACTCAGAAAGGTACCGTGCGTTATGAACAAAGGATGGCTTTTGAAGTTTGGAATCTTCGGGTTGGTGATAACTGCTGCGGTAGTTTTGATTTCATTTGGCAAGCGCGGATCGGCGGATCGAGGGACGGAGCGTGTGCGCGCATGGGATTTCACTTTGCTCGACATGCAGAATCAGCCGATCAAGCTTTCCGATTATCGCAATAAGGTTATTTTTGTGAATTTCTGGGCCAGTTGGGATGTGCACTGGCACGAAGAAGTTCCGATTTTTAATGCGCTGTACGAGAAGTACCGGGATCGCGGCTTCGAGATCATCAGCATCTCGCTCGATGACGGCGGTACCAATGACATCAAGCCAGAACTTGAGCGCATGAAAGTAAATTACAAAGTTGTCATGGGAAACGAATCCGTTTCGGCCGACTATCGCATTCGGAAAATCCCGACCACTTTTATCATTGACCGCGAAGGAATCATACGCAAGCACTACGTAGGTATTCTCTCCAAGGCAGAATTGGAGCTTGATATTAAGACCCTCTTATATGAGGTCCCCGAAGGGGGACTTTCCCTTAGAGAATAGTCGCCGCGTGGCTTTGCGCAAAGCTTCCGCACAGGGTTGGGGCGCCGTCCCGCGGCGCCCATTTTCCAAGAAGAAACCCCGTAACCGTTCACGGGGATCAGGAATCGGGTGATATTGCTTGGATTTCTTTTTCAAAGACTTCCGCAATCCGATAAGCATCCGTCCCGCTACCCGCTCTCAAAATCCCTATAAGCCTAACCCGGACGAGCCGGAACCAACCAGGTAAAATTCAAAAAGTAACATTGGTAACGCGATTCGCACTACCGATCGCCCTCGCCACAACGTGGCAGCCGTATGCCAGCCCAGGCCAACGGCCTGGGTGACGGCGAGTGCGCGAGGCGAAGCCCCAACGGGGCGACCCTAGTTCAGGTTCACGATGATAGGCGGAATGATTCATGATTGTCGAATTAGCACCGCCCCGTTGGGGCTGAAATTAGATTCTGGTTCGGTTCGCCAACCCAGGCCGCTGGCCTGGGCTGACATAGGTTCGTCCCTTCGGGACTTCGGGGTATCCTTCCCCTTTTTGATCGGAAAGGCCATTGCTGACCTATTTAACCAAAGTAGAAGCGGCATCTTGCCGCTTTTCTTGCGTTATGCGGCTGGAAGCCGCATCTACATGAATAAAGCGTGGGATGCAACCTCCAAAACATATTTTGCCCGTTTCCGCAAAATTTCATCTTGTCAGATACTAATAGTCATCGGTACCACCGGGCCCTTGGCCCCTGATCCCTGACCCCCGATCCCCGTAAACAGTTACGAAACCCCTATGGCAATGGGGTGACTGGAAGCGTGGTAAATTCATTGCCGATCCGCAAAGCCATACCGGACGCGTTACCGCCCGTCACCAGAGCTACGATAGTCCCGCGAAAGTTGTCGGTCACGCCAGGGTTGAAGAAATCATTAATAAATCGAGCTATATGGCCTCGTTTGGGCATATTGATTGGCGACGCCAGCGCCACCTCGGTTCCGTCGAAGCGTCGTAATGAAAGACTCACGGAAATGGGGTCGTCTCCTGAGTTTACCAGCGCCAGGCCGGTATTAACGTTGGCATTTCGCTCGACCGGCGTAATGAAGCCACTGACCGGGTCGGAGGCGCCCACACCCGTTGTTCCTAAACCTGGTTGGGAAAAGAGAACTACGCCACCAATGCGCCCACTTGAGCCAACCCTTAGAGAGGCGCCCACCGCGGCTTCACCCTGGCCGTCTGTGGTAAAGATGACACTGCCTTTCGGCGGGAGCGAGAAAACGCCCGATGGGTTGATGCCGGATGGCTCTGATGACAGGCCGAAGTTCACCGGGCGCCCATTGTCATCCAGTATCTCCATGCAGACGTCTACTGCAGTAGAAGCGGGATTAGTCAAAATCACCTTGGACGTGAATCCGCCCCCATTAGCGATCTGCGCAAAAAATGCGTTGTTGGGCTGATTGCAACCGATCACTGGGATCTCTTCGCTGGTGGTAGCTCGTGCCGTATAAATGAAATCGCCCGATGGCGTCCGATCGTTGTTGGCCGCATTGCCCGCGGCATTGAACTGAACAACACCGGCGCCAGCCGCCGGCGCGCGCCAGGTGAAGGTCCAAGAAGTTCCGCCGGGAGTTCCCGGGCGCGTCCCCGCGGAATTGTGCGAAATGTATTGTACGCCTGCTGAGACACGCACCTGCGTGCCTTCGCCAGCGGTTAAAGCGCCCGCTTGGGTAGCGTCGGCTTGACGCCGTACAGCCAGCTCAAAGCCCCAGCGCATAGCCGGCGCGCCTTGGCTCAGCCGAACGCTAATCGCGTAATCGGCGCCCGGGTTATAGGTCGGCGGTACCCCCTCGATGGTAAACGTACCGCCGCCGCCGTCAACCGGCGTTGGGCCACTGTGACAATCAAAACACGTAGATTCGCCAAAGCCGCCGGTCCTTCCGAGAGGAGGTCCGGCGGAGAAGGCTAACAGCAGGCCAGTAAAGGCCATCAGAATCGTAATCTTGAGCAGAAGAAATCGACCTGTTAATCGTAGCATACGTATCCTCCCATTTTTCTTGTGAATGATTGCGTGCGTCTTGGCTTTTTCTATCCTGCCGACTTTCGCGCATATCCAAGTGAAAGAATTACACCCCCTAGCCCTCTCGCCGAACCACAACCTAGTGCAACTGCCGCGTAATATTGAACCCCAAACTAAACGCATCGATCGGATGGGAGCTGAATGAACTCGTATCCCCTTGCCCATAAGCGCTGGTTGTTGTCCCGCGCGTATTCGTCACGACAAATGAAAATGCATGACGGTACGTACGGAATTGAATCCCCGCGGAGGCGGTGGGCTTATAATTATTGTTCCAAATGTTAAAGCCCCATAGTCTGGGTACGTATTCACCCACCAGCGCCAAACGCGGGAGCCGCTTGAGGGGTCGCAGCGAGGCCCCAATGCCCAGCGCCACTGTGCTGTGCTTTTCTCCCGGAAGTTCCCGGCCCCGGGGTCTGGGGTTGGTATTGAACGAAACGGTCGGAACCAGGTAGACAGTGGCGAAGCTACCCACGGAACGGCCGACGATAAGCTGCAAGTCAGGTCGGAAGAAATCCTTGAAAAAATTATCGCCTTCAAGGGCTGCGCGGGCAACGAGGGAAATTGGGAACCGGCCTTCGCTTTCCTGGAAAATATGAAAATCTCCATTGAACTCGATGGGATTTTCTCCTTTCCCGCCTATGGCCCGACTCAAATAATCAAAGCGCGAGCGATAGACTCCGATGCTGATGCGTCGCGTCAATCCGTAGCTCACACCGTAACCCACCGTGGCCGTGCTATCCAAGCCAAAAAGATCAAAGGGCGTACCGTAACGGCGCCTCTGGTTGAAGGTCGACGAACTGAAACGGTGCGTGAAGCGGACGCTCACTGCTCCTTTGGGCAATTGACGAGTCGTCGGTAAATTCACCAGGTAGCCATCAAACGGTAAATTGTAAACCGGCTCCGGCATCTTGGCCCGGGAGCGGTCGATGATTTTTTGTGGGATGGCTTCCGGCAATTTCATCGCCACTAGATCCGGCGCTTCCAGTTTCTTCACTTGCTTGGACGGGAGATCGACGCGATACACGGAATCCCCTTTGCGTAAGAGGATTGACTTATTCTCCGAGTCGCTGAAGATCACTTCCATATCATCCACCAAGGCCCGGTTGTCTTGCATGAACATCATGGGATAGTTCGTTCTTAGCGTTTCCGTCATCAGACGATCTTCTTTGACAAAGGCCTTGCCAAATTCATTGCGAGGTCCGCCACCCTCTGGTTGCGTATGGCAGACAACACATTGGCTGCGCAGCTCCGGCAGAGAGAAGGGATTGTCTCTATACATTTGCAGGTAACGCGGAATTGCAAAAAGCGTGGGCAACGCTAGGACACTAAAGCACCAAACCAAACAAGCTCTTCTGAAAGTCTTTTTTGTTATCATTACACACCCCAAGGTTGAGTAAATCGGACGAACTGGTATTTGTTGCAGCGATGGCTCACAAATTGACCGACGCCCAATGAAGACAAATCGCTGGTTTGAAATACTATACCGCTTACGCTCCCACCGAGTGCGAGAGCCAGTCAATAGCCAGTATCACATATGGCCAAGGGTTCAACAAGATCTGCAACGAATAGCCCGACGCATGGGCAAGAGGCTTACCTACCCACTGCGCGCATGAATAAGACGATCCAACCATTCCGTCGGAACATAAATTATGAGTGCCTGCCTGGAAATTACCTGATTCCCGGCATAGGTCGCACTTCCTTACTCCTGTACGACAGTATCATAGACGAAATATGTTTGTAAGGAGCGACCTGTCCGGACGCGTTCGTCGACGAAATCAACCTTACACAGGCCGCCCCTACGGGGCTTGTTCGAACTCACGCAGGGATTCTTGCTATAAACAGGCCGCTCCTACGGAGCTAAAGGCACTGGCTGAGTAGTTACATATGTTTTTACTGTATCTTCTCAATATATCGGAGTAAACCATCTGCCATAGGCCCGAAGGGCCGGTAGGCAATAGCCCCGCCCGTGAGGGCGGGGGAACGGCGACGGGCACGCCGCGAGCGCCTAAGGCGCGGTACACCACCTCAAGATGTATCGGCCCTTCAGGCCTCATCCGCCTTTCCGTATCCCCACCCCGCCCTCACGGGCGGGGCTATTGCCTACCGGCCCTTCGGGCCTGATGTAACCGTGTTATGGTCGAGACACTTACCCCGATTTAGTGAGAAGATACTTTTTTTTCTCGACGGCAAGGATTAGAAGGCATGGTATCTATCTATCCTTTCAAGAATGGCTAATAGGTTTGAGCCCACATCAAATCTGTCCGCCAAACTCTATGCCATTTTTCTTCGACAAGGACCGTCACGCGCTGGGCTATGGATTTCACCCTTGAGACCACCGCGCATAGTTTGCTATTCTTCATCAACGATGCGAAATATCAGCGGGGCGCCATACGGCTATCGAGTGGCCGTGCTAGGGGCCGGGCGAGTTGGCCGGACCCTTGGGTATCTATTAGGGCAAGGCCGATATTCTATAACCGCAGTCCTGGCGCGGACACTACCCCACGCTCGCCAAGCCGCTCGCTTCATTGGAAAGGGGATCCCGTTGGATGACGTGGCGGCCTTGGCGCACGTAGAGTGGGACATTTTGTTAATCGCCACGCCGGATCACGCGCTCGCCCCCATTTCGCACGTCTTGGCGGGCACACGCATTCTTTGGCCGGCAAAATCTGTGGTGCACTGCAGTGGGTATCATAGTTCGCGTGTGCTGGCGCCTCTGGCAGGACGAGGCGCCGCCGTTGCTTCGATGCATCCGCTGCAAACCTTTGCTCGTCCGCGCGAAGCCATTCACCAGGTGCGCGGATCGTATTTTGCAATAGAAGGCAGTGGCCGCGGGGTGCGAACCGCCAGACAGATGGTTAGGGAGTTGGGTGGGAAGGCCATTGTTATTGCACCCAAAAATAAGGCCTTATATCATTGTGCGGCCTCCATGGCTTGTGGCCACGTTGGCGGCCTGATTGGTCTAGCGGTCTCCTTACTCGGTCACATAGGTATTCACGAATCCAAGGCCAAGGCACTGCTGCATCCGCTGATCGCCGGAACCATCCATAACCTGATCCGTATGCCTCTAGCCGCGTCCATCACCGGGCCCATCAGCCGTGGGGATAGTGAAACCGTGCGCGGGCACCTAAGCGCACTTTCCCATGTAGACGCCGCCGCGACGTCTGTATATAAGCAAATAGGGTTGGAAATCCTCAAGCGCATTGAAGACGGCCGTCTTTCCGCCGGAGAGGCGCGCGCGCTCAGACGTCTGCTCCGCGCCGACTAGTCTAAGAATTTTTGGTAACTGTTCAGAGAGTCTACACGGATACAGAACCGGGAGCGGTAGCAACCGGGTCTATGGTCTGTATGGCGCTTATCCGGTCGCTATCGCTCCCGGCTCTGAATCGACTGGGTGTCGTAAGGCGTGACTGGCTACACCGTTACGAATTTACTTTAGTTCTCTTCCCTTCGCTTGGCCACGCATCCTTGCCCGATTTGTTGAGTTGGATCATTCTGATTCGTTTATTGACTGTGCCGATCGCCTAGCATAGAATGGGGATCTGGCCAAAAGGCCATCGGAAGGTCTGCCAGATTGTTGCCAATTATGCCGTTGCCCGACGTTGGTATTTGCTTTACGGCTGTTTTTATCAGACCCTTTTCCGAAAAGGCGGCCATCATCGGCTCTGCCCGCTCGAGGTGGATTATGCTTTGTAACTCTTTCCTGTCCACTAATCACAAAACTTGGAGGTCACGCCCTATAATCCGTTTCGTACGGCGCCTGCGGTCTGTGGGGTTGTGGCTGTTGCTGGCCGTTTGTGTCCGCACCGCCTTTGCGCAAACCGAGCCTGGAGAGTTTCGCTTCATTGCCACTGCGGATGTTCATTACGGGGCCTTTCCGGAATGCCGAACTTGGTTTGATCGCATGATAGCCGACGTGAACACCATGACGCCGCGGCCGGCCTTCGTGCTCAGTTGTGGCGATCTGACGGAAATCGGCTCGGACACTGAGTTGAATGGCTACATAGCTTCGGCACAGGCCTTACAGATTCCGCTATACAATACGCCGGGCAATCACGACGTTAAATGGTCCAGTCTGGGCAAGGCGGGTTTGCGCGATTTATTTGGACCACTCTACTACTCCTTTGACTATGACCGATTCCACTTCATTTCCTTGGATGTCACGGTGACCCTGCAACAGTACGCCCATGTCGAAAAAGGACAACTCGATTGGCTCCGTCAGGATCTGCAAGCGGTTGGCCGTGCGCGTCCGGTGATCTTATTTATGCACCATCCGATCGGCCGCGATAAAACCTATGCGGATAATCAATACGAAGTGTTGAAGCTGCTCTCTGAGTACAACGTCGTATTAGTTCTGCAAGGGCATGAGCACACCGAACAGCAGTGGAATGAGAACGGCGCCACGCTGGTGGATGTCGCCAATCTTTATGGCAATCGCACGCAGACCGGCTATTACCGCATTCTTCACGTCAAAGACGAAGCCATTACGATGTACAGCAAGCGGTCGACGGAGACGCAATCGTTACCGCGTGCCGTCATAGATACGCGGCCGGCGCGACGTAGGGGACGTGTGCAATGGAGCGAGCCGCCACGGCCGATCTCCCCCGGCAGCCGACAGTACCGTGCCGTCGCAACGGTAGCGGGAGCGCCTATGACGCCCGATTACGTGGATCGGCCGATCACCGATGACGGCGTTTACTGGAATGGCGCTTATCAATTTAGCCTGCGCACGCCCGCCGATGCGGACAGCTTGCTAAAAATGCGCATCAACCGCAACAGCGCTTTTCTGGCAGTAGCCTTTCAAGCCCGGCGCGTCGATGGCACTTGGGCGGCGGTTGACTGGCAGGCTAAGCCCGCCGATGATATGCAGCGGCCCGATGATGGGCGTGTATGGGGAGACCTCACGCTGCGTGTGCCGCGCGGGACGACCGGGCCGTTTCGCTTGGTAGCTAAGGAGTCATCGGCGCCGGAGCTTAACGCGTATCGGCTTTGGTTGGTCAACGACCGTGAAGAAGTGTTGGATACCATCGATGTCGGCAACGCGGCCAGCGAAACGGCACACCAAGTCGTCGTTACCGGAAGGATACGCACGGAGACCACTACGGAAAGGTATCCAACGGCTGTGCGCTACTGGTTGGACCTGAATTACACCGGCGGACGACAGTCCATGACCCGGCGCCCGGACGGCCTTTGGGAAGCCGGAATTGACACTACTCGCTTACGACCCGGCCGGCATACACTTAAAGTCCAGTTGATCGATGATGCCGGCGCCGCGGTTACCGACTATCTTACCTTTGAAATTCCCAGCGACACGGTCCGTCCTTGGCAAACGTTGGTCACGGGAGGCGGCGTTCAATCTAGTCCGGTCTTTACGCAAGACCGACTGTACGTGGGCTCTAACGATGGCAACGTATACGCCTTCGACGCTCAAACGGCAGAGACGCTGTGGGCCTTTGAGACGGGCGATCAGGTCTTGGCATCGCCCGCAGTTGACAATGACGTGGTTTACATTGGATCTAGCGATTCAAATTTTTATGCGCTGGACGCGGTCACCGGCGATCCGCTATGGACCTTGACAACGGGCGGACCCATTTTCGGCGGCGCCGAAGCGAACGAGGGCGTCGTTTACTTTGGCTCCGGCGATCGTTGCCTATACGCCGTGGATGCGGTCACCGGTGAGCGGCTGTGGGCGTACGAGACGGGAAATCTTATACAGATGAAGCCGGCCGTACGAGACGGCGTCATCTATTTCGGGGCTTGGGACAATTATGCTTACGCGTTGAATTCGAGCGATGGTCAATTGCTGTGGCGCACGCGCATTGGATCTTCAATTTATTATGCGCCCGCTCAAATGACCCCCATCGTGCTGAGCGACTCAGTGGTGTTTAGCGCGCCGACCGGCGTACACTATCGCCTAGACCGCCAAGGCGGTCAGCAGATCGGCGAGACCTTCCCGCAGCCGGCGGGCAGTTTTGGATACAACGCCGGTATCCTGGATGGACCCACGCTCTATGTGGTCTCGTTCGGCGGCGTGGTGATCCGCTATGACATGAGTCCGGCCGCACCGCGCGAACTCTGGCGGGTCCCGTTAGGCTCTCAGGTCGTTAACTCGGGGTTAGCGCTCTCGGACGGCAAGCTGTACACCGGTGGTCTGCGCGGCCTGGCATTGGCGGTCACGGCCGACCGTGGGGCGCCGGTTTTCGATCATCAATTATCCGCGGAAGGCTTCATATTCTCAGCGCCGACGCTGGGGTTGGGACGGCTGTACCTGGGCACTCTGGACAGCCAAATCTACGCGCTGAGCCTCGAGCGCTGACCCGAAAGGTGGGACAGGCATCTTGCCCCGACGCCGTCGGGGCGGGGCGCCCGTGCCACTTTTCCAAAAACATTTTCTTGAAAGATAGTAACTGCTCAGCCCATGGAGACGGCACTGATCCAGAACCGGGAGCGGTAGCGACCGGGTGAGCGCCGTATGGCACATAGACCCGGTCGCTACCGCTCCCGGTTCTGTATCGGCTACGTGGCCTAATGCGTGGTTGGTTGAACAATTACGAAATTTGAAATCAGGAATCGGCGGAAACCCGGAGGGTTTCCATCTATTAGCCGGTGGTTGAGCGAAGCGACACCACCGGAACGCACGCCATGAAAACCGGCGCACCCCGGCGGGGTGCCAGCACGAGTCGTCTGGCCCTAGCTCGCACCCCGGCGGGGTGCCTCCGTTTTTCGTTCGTTGACCGGTGGTATCGCTACGCTCAACCACCGGCTAATAACTGTCAAGCCTCCGGCTTAGTCGAAGGCGGGGCTGAACAGTTGCATTCAATCTTAGGAATCGCGTTGATGCCAAAATCCAGCTCCCACCGTGCGGGGCCGGCTCCGCACGGGGGCTCTGGAGTTTGTACATTGGCCACAGTCCCGTGCGATCCTTCGTTCCC
>JACOSC010000257.1 GCA_016179055.1 Acidobacteriota bacterium | reverse complement strand
TCGTTGGATCGGGGAGTACAATCACGACCGGCCGCATCGCGGGGTGGCAAACCGCACCCCACGGGAGGCCTTCTTGGCTTTCACAGGTGTACTAAAAAACGAGGCCCTGACTGTCTAAATTAGAAGGGTGCACTACAGACTGGTCTCTTAATGTCGCTTCGGAAGTAGGCTCAGAGTCTTCAGATGGCTCAGCCTGCTGGGGAATGTTTGACGGCATGTCCGACCTCCTTAGGCATTGGGACTCCCCAGATTCTACTCTCGGCTTCGAAGTTGTCAACTAGACAATCAAACAGTGACACAGCGCCGTCGGCAATTTTTGGACACACCCTGCTGTCCGTGAATTTACTCGTCGCGACTCCAAGGGATGACCGGCCCTCCGTATGCAAATGCTCCCGAAGTCGATTACTGAGACTTCAAGAGACCCTTCCCGACCAGTCGCATGGTCCTCGCAGTGCAAGGTCAATGTGGGTCGAGCGGTAAACAGAAATCCCAGCGATTTCCATCGTCCAACGTGGCAGGCTTGTTTGCAGTGGGTGAATTCGTGAGTACGCAGGTAGCTCCTATGGCGCTTCTGCGAGCACGCCAGGTGGCATTCGATTGTTCAGCAGTTACACCACAGCGGCCGGGGAACGAATCTGGGTGACCACTGAGGTCAGGTCGATGACCACCTTCCTCCTGCCGGACGAGTATTAGTTTCCATAGCGAAAAGGAGAAACTTGCATGAGTGAAGCCCAAAGTACCTCGAGTCGGCCTGCCCCCGTGGGGGTTCAGGAAATCAGCCTAAACCGCATCCGGGAATCCAAAGGCAACCCACGCCGGTTCTTTGATGAAGCTAAGTTGCAAGAGCTAGCGGACAACATCAAAGTGCATGGCGTTCTGCAGCCAGTTCTCGTACGTCCTTTGCCCGGAGGTCCGGAAGGCACGTGTGAACTCGTTGCGGGTGCGCGTCGCTTCCGCGCTTCCAAGCTCGCTGGCAAGCAAACAATTCCGGCGACCGTGCGCGAACTCAACGACGCCGAGTGTCGGGAGATCCAATTAATTGAAAATCTCCAGCGCGCGGACATTCACGAGTTGGATGAGGCGCTCGGCTACCGGGCGCTACGGGACCTCAATCCAGAGCTGTACACAGTGGAGACAATCGCGACCCAAATTGGAAAAACGGGCAAGTACGTCTATGGCCGCATGAAATTGGGGGATTTGATCCCCGCGGTACAAACGGCATTTTACGAAGGCAGGCTTACCGTGGCCCACGCGCTCGAAATTGCGCGTCTTCAGCCAAGGGACCAGGAGCGTGCTCTTGAGGAGTGCTTTCCAGGCCACCGGAGCGTCGCCTCGATTCTCAAGGATCGCAAAGCTGAGGCAGTGAGCGTGCGAGGACTTCGGGAGTGGATCGAACGCAAGATTCACCTCGACTTGAAGAATGCCCCGTTCGATGCCGGGGACGCCGATCTGCTGCCGACCGCTGGCCCATGCACAGCCTGCCCGAAACGAACGGGCAACAATCCGCTGCTCTTTCCCGAGATTCGCAACAAGTCGTTGTGCACGGATCCCGCGTGCTACAAGGCGAAAGTTCGGGCGTTCGTCCAACTGCGGGTGGCGCCGCTGGCGGAGCAGGGACGAAAGCCGCTTCAGGTCTCAGAGGTTCCGTATTGGCAGGCTCACATCAAGGCTGCGAACACCCTCTACGAGGGGCAGTATCGGCGAGCAGAGCGCGAAGGGGAGTGCGCCGACACGCAGGTTGCGGTCGTCGTGGATGGTCGCAAAGCAGGCACGGTCCTCCACATTTGCACCAGCGAGAAGTGCAAGATCCACGGACGAACCTCGCGCTATGAAGTCTCACCGCAGGAGAGGGAGCAGCGCAGAAAGACCGCGCTTGCCGCTCGCATTCAGAAGGAGGCGCGCCTCCGCGTTCTGCAGGCCGTGCGAAAGGAACTGCCGGGTGCACTGAGCCGCCCCGACTTCGAGATGGTTGCGCTCGACTACTTCAGGCGACTCGGCCACGACAACCATCACCGACTGTTTCAGGTCTACGGGTGGGAGGAGAAGAAGACCAAGTCATCTTGGGGCGGGATCTCCGTTGACCATGAGAAGCTGGCGCAATACCAAATCCGGTCGATGACTATAGCCGACGTCAATTGCTTCATGGTGACGTGCGCCCTTGTTTCGGACCTCTACTACGCAGGATTTGGCGGTGATGAGGTGCTCTCGAAGGACTCGAATCTTGCGCAAGCTGCCTCCCGGTACGAGGTAAGCGCGACGAAGATCGCCGCGACTGTAAGGGAGGAGCTGTCAGCCAAGCGGAAGGCCACGAAGCCTGGGCCGCGCGGTTCCAAGCGAGCACGCCAGCCCGCTGGTAGTTGAGCGCCCAGTGTGGACAGGAGCGGTTGCGATGTTAGTCATGAACAGTGCAATTGGAGCAAAAGTGGCCCGCCAAGCATCCTTCTCTGGGCGTGACATCAGAGGTCGTCTTCCAGTACATCCGCTGCGGAATGTCCGACAGAACCGATAGCCACAAGTCCTGCGATTAGCGAAAAACGGTCGCGGTGGAGGTGTGGCGCCCTCAAATGAGTTGCAAACATTGGGCTTGCTCGGTGTTTCTGCCGGCTGAGAGCTTCCGTTGGGGGCTGGTTGCCTCTGGGGGAACATGCACGTCGTCTGAGTTCGGTGTACGTTTCCTGTCGAGTCCAGGCCGAGTGATTTCGGACCACTATCCATGGCCTCATTACCGCAAGTCCAGAACCCTGCCCCGGTCGAACGGCACTACGCCGTTACGGAAATTGCCGAGATGTGGAATTTAAGCGCCGACAAGGTGCGCGATCTTTTTGAAGGCGAGCCAGGCGTCCTTGTTATCGGCCAACGGAACTCGCATCGCAAGCGCCGTTACGTCACCTTGCGCATCCCGCAATCTGTCGTAGAACGGGTCCATGCACGTCTGTCATGGAAGGCAGCGAAGGGGTGAGAAAGAGTTGAAGCGCATCTGCAAGCCTTCGGGCAGTAACCAAGCACCTCAGGTTAGCTTCCACGCCTTCTCAATGGATTCTTCCAACTTCAATTGTCTCGACTTCACCCAAGGAGCGTAGTGCCGTTCGGTTGTCCTGATTGAAGTGTGGCCGAGAAGGATTGACACCGTCTCGAGCGGCACTCCGGATTGGAGAAGATTCACGGAAAAAGTATCTCTGAACCGGTGGGCATGACCTTTGACATTTGCGAGCTTCAAAAGCTTTCCTAATGACCTTTGCCAATCGGCGACCGCCGATTTGGGAGTACCATTCCCCGACCAAAAGAAATACCTTCCAATCGGGCTGACTTCATTCATCTCTTTCAAGACACTCTCAGGCAATGGAAGGTAAACCGGCGTTCCGGTCTTTTGTGTATACATCAGGAGCTTGTTCCCTGTGATCCGGTCCCTAGAAAGCGTCACGGCATCGCGGATCCGGAGACCTGAAAACCTCAGGAGATTCACAAATGCCCGCATACGAATACGGTTCTTCTCACCGTAGATCCCTTGGATTGGATAAACCTCCGTAGCCCAGAGGATTTTCTCGATCTCCGAATCGGGAAAGGGAAGCGTGGGGGCAGGACGTGAAATGGGATGTTTTAGGGCTTTCGCCGGGTTAATTTGGATCCACCCCGACTCCTGACAGAACCTAAAAAATGTTCGGAGCCGTTCGAGTTTCTTGCGGGACGATATCGGGGCAAGATTCCACTTCTCGCGATACCTCCGAACTTCGTCAACCGACAATGACGTGACCGCTCGGCCCTTGAACTCTTCATCTAGCTCGTCGGTCAGAAGGCTATATTTCCCGATCGAAGGGCTCGACAGTTTCCTCGCTTCACAATCTCTGAGGAATGCTGCGCAAAGCGTGAGAGACGGAGGTATGTTCAACGCCTTTTAGGTTCCCACCTTCCCAATCTCTTACTAATTTTTGAGCCGCTTCCCAATTCCTAAGGCCGAGGGATTTCTTCAACCACTTACCGTGTAGCGTACCTTGCACCCAGATCGGACACCCGCACTTCTTGTGCGTCCGCAGGTGGTGCGGACACGATCTCATATGCCTTCGCCAGAGGTTCAGCACGAAGACAGACTACCACAAAACTGGAACGCCTGTGGAACGTGAAGTATTTATCTCCGGTAATCCATTGTAAATACACGTTATATATGGTGGAGGCGGGGGGAGTCGAACCCCCGTCCGAAAAGCCTTGCCACCAGAAGCCTACATGCTTAGCCCGTTCACTTGCGGTGCACCCTTGCGGGCCACCGCTGTTTGCCGCCGCCGCTTAGAGCGGGCCAGAAACGCCGGCGACTAGTCCGATGGATCTCACCGCCGCGCTGCGGACCGAAACGCGACGGCCAGCCCGCTAAGTGACGCCTCGGCCCCGACCCGCGGGCTGGTCAGGCGAGACGCGCAGACTAGGTTTGTCTAGGCTGCGAGAGCGAACTCAGTGTTCGCAGTTATGTTTTTCCACCCGATTGCGGGCAGGTGGCGCCCGGCATGCCTTCTGGCCGCGACAGCTTCCGTCGAAACCGTGTCGCCCCCAT
>JACOSC010000260.1 GCA_016179055.1 Acidobacteriota bacterium | reverse complement strand
TTGGTTTGCCGCGTACCCGGATTCCTGATCGCCTGCGCCTCATCGAGGATCACGTATTTCCACTTGTGGGTCTGTAGCCATTCGTACTTCTGCACCAGCGCGTAGGTCGTGATCACCAGATCAAGCGCGTCTAGTTCGCCGGCGGTCTTTGCCGCCACGCGGCCGCTGTCATTGCCGGCAGGATGGGCGGTGTAGAATGTAATATCCGGCGCGAAGCGCGTGATCTCATCGGCCCAGTTGGCAAGAAGGGAGGCGGGGATGACGAGTAGGCTCGCGCCTTTCTCGCCACTGGTCTTCAGACTGTGCAGCAGGGCCAACACCTGGACCGTCTTGCCGAGCCCCATATCATCGGCGAGGCACATGCCGAACTTCAGTGAGTGCAGGAAGGAGAGCCATCTTACGCCTTGTTGTTGATAGGGTCTGAGCTCGGCCTTGAAGGCGGGAGACAATTTCACCGAATCCACCTTATCCGGGTGGCGCATTTTGGCTATGACGGATTCCAGCCATTGCCCGTTCGTGACCGTAACCGCCGCATCGGTCTCGGACATGGCTAACGCCGACTTCGGATTCAAATGAAAACGCAGGGCCTCGCGAAAAGTAAGTCCCTCTTGGCCGACCGTCTTCCGAGCTTTTTCATAGACCTCGAGCGTCTGCTTGAGCTTCTCGGGGTCCACAGCCACCCACCGATTTTTGATCAGCGTGAGTCCCTCAGCGCATTCCAGCAGGCGGCGGGCTTCTTCGAGGGATATCGGCGTATCTTCTATATAGAGTCGTATATCGAAACTGAGTAGGGCATCCATCCCCACACTGGAAGGTGCGCGGTCCCCCATGGCGACACGAACTTGCAGACTTGAGGAGTTGCCCTTCCACCAATTCGGAATCCGGCACAGTATGCCCGATTGTTCGTACAGTGGAATTTCCTGGAGAAAGGTATGGGCTTCTCTTGCTGACCAGGCCAGCGGGTGAAACAGCTCGCCGTTCTCGAGGCGTTCTGCTATGAAAGTACTCTCTTTGGCGGCACGGTGCACGGTCGCCAGCAAGTCGAGCAGCTTACGGCTGTCCCTGCCATATTCCTCCAGCGCGTGCTTCAACGGGAGATGCTGCGTTTTCCCTTGTTTGTTCAGCCCCGTCGAGTAGGTCGCCAGAAAGGCGAAAGGATAATCATCCTTCTTGCTCTCCACGAGGTGGAAAAACACCCTGCCGATGAGGTGGACATCGGGGCTGTAGCTTTGTATGAATTCCTCAACGGTACCTTTGTGCTGCTTGATCTGCTGACGAAACTCGGCATGGAGCCGTTGCCAGAGGTCTTCAAGCAACTCCCTGCTCAGATATTCCGCGCCGGTCATCATGGGCGCGCTGATGAGCGCGTGGTCAAGCTCCTCGGCGCCGAGCGATATACGCACCTCATGCTTGATGGCTTCGAGGTCCGGCGTAAGCAGGAGTTTCTTGGCGAACAGGCCGAAGAATCCGCGTAGGTAATCGAGCGAGGGCGAAAGGGAGACCGCCCGGTTGCAGAAGCCCAAAAAAAGGAAAGCACGGTCGGGATGCGAAGAGAACCGCTCGTAGATCTCCTGCTGGAGCAGGTCCTGGCTCTGGTCGACTCGGTCCTCGGTTCTCGCCCACTCCAGCCGGATGGACCCGCCCGGCATGATGACGGCCAGCAGTTCCTGATTCACCAAAGCCTCCGCAGTCTGTTCAATGTGTACGGCATGACAGTCCCGAAGCAATGCCGTATTGATCCATAGTTATATTCGGCGCGGTATCGAACAGCACTCGAGACGAAGACTAACACTATATGCCGGTCCCTTATGATCGAATTGAAAGAAAGGCTGCACCAACTAAGCCAAACGGACTAAGTATCGGCGAAAGGCTTTTTCATCCACACGGAATTTGAAAGCCTTCTTCCCGTTAATAAAGATTACGGGGATTTCCTCTTTGAACCGTTCATAATCAGCGGGTGACTCCTCAATATTGATGACGATCAACTCAAAGGGAATCTGGCTCCGCACTTGATCGATAACCACCTTGACCTCGTCGCAGAGATGACACTCCGGTTTGGAAAATATTTTCACGGACGTCGTAGCCAAACCTCCACTTCACGGCAAGCCATCATAAACTGTCATTATTAGAGGAACGATCAATCCCCTTCTTTAGATCGTTACTTCGGCCGCAATGCCAACGGCTAAGCCCGAGCGTATTATAGGCACATGTCACGGCTAGATCAAGACGATGAACGTGTTTTTTGCCGCAGCGAAATTATGCGCCGAGGCGCCGACTTTACGCGGCTCTTGCTGTAGGCCTGATGTTCAGACGTCATCGAATTCAAGAACGATATACGAATAAGTCAAGTTTAACTTGAGTGTGCCCGCGTGGCGAAAATCAACGACGGACACGTGACTACCGGCCATGGGGGGCGCTGCGCATGAGATCAGCGCGGCCTCGTTCATCCCTTTACACTCCGCGCGTCGGCAAGCGTAGGCGCCGCCGCCTGGGTGTCTGAGTCTTAGTTTTTTCTGCACGTATGGTTGACCACGCCCTAAAAAGATGATACATTTATGGTCGCTCACGCCATTGGAAGTTTTATTAATCAATGGATAAAAGGCGTGACGACACCGCTGATATTTGAAAAGGTTGCGACGGGAGGGCTAGCCTAACTGGCAAGGCACCGGTCTTGAAAATCGGAGTCCTTTACGGGACTTGGGGGTTCGAGTCCCTCGCCCTCCGCCATTACTTGTGGAGAGGTGCTGGAGTGGACGAACAGGGCTGCCTGCTAAGCAGTTGCACTGTGTTGAACGGTGCCGGGGGTTCGAATCCCCCCCTCTCCGCCACCTAGCAAAGACGGGCAAGCCGCATCTCCCCGTACAAACTTCACATACGCTCGCCGGCGCTTCCGGTTCTTTATCCGAGCAGATCCCCCGAACAGGTACTAATTTCCTTTACTGGGGTTGAATGCGCTTGACTTTGCGGAAGCCCTTATTTAAACTTCATTCTAGTTTCGCAACATATTAGCGCGCGAGGAAATATATATGGGTAATTTGGGCTTTCCAGAGTTAATGCTGATCTTCGTCATTGCCCTCATCGTTTTTGGGCCGAAAAAGCTTCCCGAGTTGGGCAAGTCGATTGGCAAAGGTCTCGCAGAGTTTCGCCGAGCTTCCAATGAATTGCGTAACACATGGGAGGAAGAGGTGCGGGTCGAAGATCTGAGGAAGTTCGATAAAATTGCCGATCCTCATGACGACTACAACAAAGTCAGCGAACCGACCGCCGGTGGAAATCCATCGGCCGGTGCCCCCACTAGTTCGACGCCTACCGGCGAGGCGGCGCCGGCCGCTACCGCCAAGCCAATCACCGACCAACCGGAAAAATCATGAAAGACTTGGAGACCGAGAGAGAAGCCACTCTCGACCAAGAGCCGGCGGCAGATGCTTCCCGCATGTCTTTCCTCGATCACCTCGAGGATCTACGCAAGCGACTCATCAATATCGTCTACTATTTGATAGGCGGGTTTGTTCTGTGTTGGATCTTTCACGAAAAGCTTTTTAAGCTGCTCTCCTGGCCGATTAACAAGGTCCTCGACAACATTGCGGCGCGCACCCACCAAGTTCTACGGTTAATTATCATTGATCCCACGGAAGCCTTTACGCTTACCATGAAAGTGTGTTTCGTGGGGGCCATTTTCCTCACGTCGCCGTTGATCCTTTATGAAGTTTGGAAATTTATAGCGCCGGGGCTTTACCAGCGGGAAAAAAAGTACGCGGCCCCTTTCGTCATTTCCTCTTTGTTGCTGTTCTTCACCGGAATCGTAGTCGCCTACACCGTTGTTATGCCGCCGGCCCTGGAGTTCCTGTTGGACTGGGGGATTAGGATCGGCGCCACTCCGCAAATACGCATCTCTGAGTATTTTGATTTGGCATTGACCATCGTTTTAGGGTTTGGGCTTATTTTTGAGATGCCGGTAGTAGTGGGATTTCTGGCGCTCTTCGGCCTCGTCAACGCCGGCTTTTTATGGCGCCATACCAAGTACGCCATTCTTATTATTTTTATCGTGGCGGCCGTCATCTCTCCAACCGGCGATATATTCAATCAATGTATTTATGCCGCGCCCATGCTGATTCTTTACTTCATCAGCATAGGCGTTGCCGCACTGTGCAGCCGCGCGCGCAAAAGGCCAAAAACAGCGGCGTAACGGTTGCTTCCCCTCTGCTGACGGGCTAGCGCAGAATGAGCATCAAACTATTAGGCATCGATATCGACGGCACCCTGCTTAATTCCTCGTTTCAAATCAGCCCCGAGAACCACGAGGCCATACGACGCGTTAAGGCGCTCGGCATCATCGTCGTGCTGTTAACCGGACGCCGGTTTCGCTCCGCCGCGCCGCTCGCCCGCCAACTGGGAATCGATGATCCCATTGCAGTAAACAATGGCGCGCTTATCAAAAGGCCGGCCAACGGCGATCTGCTGCGTGCCGTGCTGCTGCCCGCCGCGGAATGCCGAGACGTCATTGCCATTGCCCGAGAGTTGTATATGGATCCGGTGGTCACGATAGACGCGCAAGGACATGGTCAAATGGTGCTTGATCGCCTAGATCAGCAGAACGTTCAAATGGTTCGCTATTTAAGCCTCAGCTCACAGGACGTGCAAACGGTCGAAGATCTGTTGGCCTTTATCCAGAACGATCCAGTTCAGGTAACCTTTTCGCATCATCCGGAAAGGATCAACCCGCTCAGCGACGCTCTCGCCCGGCGTATGGGCCCGCGAGTCAAGCTATTGAATACCGTTTACCCCCAACGCGATCTCTCTATTCTTGATGTAATTCATCCGCAGGTATCGAAGGGCGCCGGGCTGGCGGCGATTGGCGATATGTGCGGAATCCGGCAAGCGGAAACCATGGCGATTGGGGACAACTTCAACGATCTCGACATGCTGCGCTATGCCGGCACGGCCGTAGTCATGGGAAACGCCGAACCGGCGTTAAAGGCCCATGGATTTCCCGTCACCGCTTCCAATGACCATCATGGCGTAGCGGTAGCCATCGAAGAATACATTCTGACAAAAAGCTAACTTTACCGCATCGTTCGCTTAAGCCGAACGTGGCTTTTTTAAATTGAAAATACTGAGTACGCCTGCCGCATGACGAACAGAAAGACCGGGTGTGCGTCAAAATATTGGTAGGAATGGACAAGAGATAGGGTTTTTCCGAGCCTATGAATACTGAAAAGCATTCAGAATCAATCTTACCACAAAGACACTAAGCTCACTAAACCATTCGCTTACTTCCCTCCTTTATTAACGGAACGTTGAAATTGGCAAGCCAGCCAAGCCGCTTACCAGGCAGCTTGAGATAGGTTGAAAGTTGAGCTTCAAAAAGAGCATTGATTTTCTGCCATACCCCGTTTTTCCAACTCGTAGGCCAGGCCAGCTTCCTAGACCGATTCGAGCAATCCTGGTCCCAGAGAACTGTGAACTTTAAACGTGGCCTCTATGATTACTTTTGCAAGCCTCTCCGTTTTACGTCGTATTGGCTCAAACATTTTCATCTTGGTGTCTTCGTGTCTTTGTGGTTAAATGAATCCGACCATAAATATACAAAACCATTACCAGAAAATCCCCGTGGTTGATTAAAACCAACAACAAATTTGACGCACACCCATACAGAACCGTCGCCAGGAGCTGAGCAGTTACGAAAATCCTTGCCTTAGATATGGGAAATTGGTATGGTAGAAGGCCGATACTGTAATCAGGTTTTTTGGATTAGGCGACCCAAACCGGCGTCCTAATTTTTTTAGACAGAACCGCCTAATTTCCAGTTAGACCGATTAGAGCGTGCCAGGCTTCGTCCTGATGTCGGCAGCACACAGCAAAAAAAAGGAACGGCATGGATCCCATCGTTAGCTTCATCATGTTTTTGATACTCATCATCTGCTTGGCGGTCTGGGCCGTTGTAGGCTTTCTCTTCTGGATTCCACTGCTAGCTCGCGCGGTGACGATCTTCTCCGCAGCCGTAGTCTACGCAAGGGTCACGGGCCAGGATCCCGAGTCAATGCAAGACTACCTTCGAGCAGCCAGCAGCTTCTGGTTCGACGGATTCGTCGCCGCCAAGAAAGCACTCTTCCCAACCGGCAACAGCAGCGCGTCGCACGATTTGGACATAAAGTCGGGAAGACTGTTCGGCGAGCTCACTTGGACGCTTCTCTTCTGGCTGCTAGCGCTCTGGCTGTGGAACGGCCCCGCGGCGGAGCGGCTCTTGGTCGTTCTCGGCGCCAGGGCTGCACAGGTTGCTGCGGGCGCCGCTGCGTGGGTCAGCGGGTTGGCTGCCGTCTGGCAAGTCTTGCTCGCTGCCACGATTGCCATTGTCTTCTTCATCATCGGTTGGATGACTGGTTTCGCAGCCGGAGAAAAGTTCGTGCGAGACGAGAACGCGACGGCCCGCCTGACGCTGACCAGCGCTAACCCCACGGTATCCATTTCTTACGACTTGAACCAACCTGCCACAGTAACCACGAAAGTAATCAACATGGATACACAGCAGGTACTACGCACCATCACTCAGGCCAACGTTCCAGCCGGCCGCAATCTAGCGATATGGAATGGGCGGGACGATGCCGATACCTTGGTTAGTAACGGAGATTACCGTATGGCGATCCAAGCGAGCGACGCGGCGGGTAATTGCTCGATTCAACGAAATTTTGTAGTAAGGGTATTTTATTGATCCAGCGCCGATTAGGTAAGCTGATTCGTGAGGCTGGTCTGGAGACATATTACTTTCTCGTTTCTTCAAAGAGAGCATTGTAGCAAGGATGAGCACGATGATTAAGATAACTATCTGCCCGTCTTGCGGTAGCAAGAGAATAAAGAAGCGTCAGCGGAACTGGATAGGCCGGTATGAAGGAAAAACTTACGTAGTTCCGAATCTGGAATACTATGAGTGTCCAGACTGTGCCGAAAAGGTTTATGATCGACGGGCGATGAAAAGAATAGAAACTCATTCACCGGCTATTGAGAAATCACGCCTCAAAAAGAAGCTTGCGTGAAGACCAGCGCTTGGCCACGTAATGGAATTGGCCTAACAACTCATTGGAGCCGACCCGCTATCGCGCTCGGCTCAATTCGAGCGTTAGGTGGGGGTAAAAATGAACCAAGGGCAGACAACTGTGAGAGCAAGACGAAAACAAGAAATATGAGATGGCTGCAGATGATGTTGATTGCAAAATGGAATAAATTGTTTTAAATTCAAGATATATGAGTCCCTCAATTTTCAGAGAGAAAGGCTATAGATTTTATTTTCTTTCAAACGAAGAGAATCGAATCCATATCCATGTTACATGCGAAAATGGAGAAGCTAAGTTTTGGCTTGAACCTATAATATCGTTAGCCGTCTGTCATGGGTTGAATCAAAGAAAATTGAACGAAATTCAAAAAATTGTTGGGGAACATAATAATGAAATCATTAAAGCATGGCAAAAACATTTTAGTCAGCGTTGAAAATATAACACCCTTTGGCATATGGCTGTATGTAAAAGAAAAAGAATATTTTCTGAGCTATAAAGATTATCCTTTCTTTAGGGAGCAAACCGTAAAATCCATACAAAATGTACAACTGCTCCATGGCTATCATTTATACTGGCCTGATTTGGATGTTGATTTGGAGATTGATAATCTCGAAAACCCTGAAAAATATACCCTGCAATTTAAAACAACTACTCCTCTCACAAAAAAATCCAGCGGACGGGCCGTCGCCCGCCGCTGATTTTGGTCGTTCGTTTGCCATATTCGTGATTTGAAAGGTGTGATGGAGTGAGAAAAGGCACCGATCGGATCATTTCTGACATTGGAAGCTCTTACGTAACCCATGCGAACGGAGGCCACCGAGAAGCCAAGAAATAGATTTGAACAAGATCACCGAACAAAAGAAAGATTGAATGGCGGCCGTATTCCTCGGTGAACTCTGTGCCTCCGTGGTGAGAAGAGAGAGGCCATGTTGGATGGGTTGCAAAACCGCCCAACACCCGCATGAATAAAGGGTAGAATGTTGCCTCCGAAAAATATTTGGCTAGTTTCAGCACAATTTCATCTTGTCAGAAGCTAAAGAACTGTACTCAAAATCCAGATACTTACCATCGATGAGTTGTTGAATGGAACTCCAGTATCGCCAGATCAGCGCGCCTACGTTCCAGACCGCGGAGAAAAAAGGAAAGGAACTCAAACCGCAAAAGAATAGGCTAGAAGGGACAGAGGGGTTAGTTTTTCGTCCTTTACTCACACGCGTGTGTGAAAAATTTCAAGCACTTCTCCATTTTTCAATCTTACTTGTTTGGCTAGGCTCGTCCGGATTGGTTTTCATCCTTAAGAAGAGTCTGGGGTTTTTAGTCTGCAGTCTAGCGCCTGAGTTGGAGAGCTGATACGCTATGCGCGCCACCTGCAAGCGAGCGGTATACGCCGTGAGCCTTCTGGCGATATTTTCCTATATCGCTTTTTTCTATAGACTCGGCGATCTGGCATTTATTGGCGCCGATGAGGCTCGCTACGCCGAAGTCGCGCGCGAGATGGTCGAACACCACGATTACGTGACGCCGCGCCTCGATTATCGCCCGTGGTTTGAGAAGCCGCCGCTCTATTACTGGACCACGGCTTTGTTCTTTCACTGGTTGGGGGTGAGCGAGTTTTCCGCGCGCTTGGGATCGGCGCTGCTGGCGCTGTCCGGTGTGTTGTTTGTTTTTTTCTTCGGCGGGAAAGTTTTCTCCTATCGTGTCGGGTTCCTATCGGCCCTGATTCTCTTGACCAGCTCGGAGTATTTTGTGCTCGGCCGCGCCGCCACCACCGACATTGGCTTGGCCGTTACCTTGACCATTGGACTCGGCTGTTTCTATATGGGCCTCATCACGCCAACGCCCAGCCGAATATTTTTTTCGCTGGCGGCCTACCCATTTTTCGGCTTGGCCGTCCTGGCGAAAGGGCCGGCCGGCATTCTGCTGCCGTTGTTGATTATTCTAGGCTACTTCATATCAACCCGGCAATATCACAAAGTATATGAGATACAGTTGCTCCCCGGCCTGCTGCTCTTCTTAGTGGTCGTACTGCCCTGGCATGTACTGATGATCGAGCGTCATCGGTTTGCTTTCATCGCTTCCTTTTTTCTCAATCATAATCTGGCGCGTTTCTTCACTCGTCTGCATCATCACGCGCAGCCGGCCTATTACTTTCTCGGTGTAGCCGCGGTGGGCTTTTTCCCGTGGAGCAGTTTTTTGCCGGCCGCGGCCAAGCGCGGCGTGAGTTTGTGGCGCCGGCCGCTGGATGATGAGGGGCGTGCGCTGGTTTTTCTTTGGATGTGGACCCTCGTCATCATCCTCTTCTTCTCGATTTCGCGCTCGAAGCTGGCGGGGTACATTCTGCCGGCGATTCCCGCGATGGCCTTGCTGGTTGGCCGCGAATGGGCGGCTTTCACCGCCGGCGATGGGCCAGTGGACGGGTGGATGAAGTTTTGCTGCTACCTTTATCTCGCCTTGGCCATGGGCCTGGCCGTGGCGCTACCTGTCTTTCTGCGAATACGCTACGGACTAGACGGATTCATCTTGTGGACGTTCGCTTCCCTCTATGCGATCAGCGTTGCACTAACGTTGTTCCAGCTTATTCGCCGAGCCCGCTTGCAAGTGTTTGGGGCGGTCGCGCTGACGCCGCTCCTTCTCGTGGTTCTGACGGCGCAGAGCTTATTTCCCGTCATCGCCGATTATCAATCCGTGAAAGAAATCGCCGCAAGGGCCGCCCAGTTGACACCGCCCAACGGCGCCCTGATCACCTACCAGTTTGAAGACTATAATTTGAAATATTATTCCGGCATCCGCTCCCTACAGGTTACGACGTCGCCGGACGAGCTGGCTGCTTTGTTGAAGCGGGAGAAACGTCCATTACACTGTATCGTGCTGCAGCGTGGAATTAGCGATCTGGAAGGTTATTGGCAATTTGAAACCACACGCGTCTACGAGCGCGGCAATAAGATCCTTTTGCGAATACAACCCCACCGGTAGCGCGGCGTCGGCGGGATCGTATGTAACCGATGTTCACATTTGAGTACTGAGGGTTGTCCAGTCACTAGACCATGCAACGTCCATAGGTTACACGAGGAAGAATACGTGCGGCGGAAAGCCCTCACGTGTAGGTTGCCGGAGCTATAAAACAGCGGATTTTTACTCACACACGTGGGAGCAGACCTAGTTTCCTGGATGTTTCCCCGCCTCGTCGGTTTTAGGCCGGAGACTTAGCCGGCTCCTGGCTTCTGCGTACCTGAGCCTTTTGTAGTTCTCCTTCGCTAATGGCTTTTGCTATACTTCTTAAGGAAATGTAGCGGCCTCTGTTTTGTGATCGAGGTCACAGTCGGCCAATGTGAGACCGTCAATCTAAGGAGCGGAATACAAATGAACGCTAAAGCGGATACTTTCTTCGAGAACCAGTACGGTATTACTCCACGCGATATTGAAAGGCTTCTTGAGATTGGCCTCACTCGGGGCGGCGAGTTTGCCGAGCTCTATCTTGAGTTTCGGGAAAATGACAATCTATTCTTAGAAGAGAGCATCATTAAGAATGCCACCAAGAGCGTAACGCAGGGCATCGGCCTACGCGTGATTTCCGGTGAAAAAACGGGGTTTGCTTGCTCCGACGATCTGACGTTTGCCCGCATGGCCGAAGCGGCCAAGGCCGCCTCCTTTATAGCCAGTCACGGTCAATCTTCCAGGCCTGCCGCGGCCTCGCCGCCTTTGCCAAACCCTCGCGATCTTTATCCGATTGACGAGCCGATCCTCAACGCTGAAATGGCGGCCAAGCTCCAGTTGATCCAAGAAGCCGACGGCGTGGCCCGCGCCTGCGATCCGCGCATCAAGGAAGTGCGTGTCTCCCTGGCTAACGAATCCAAGATCATTCTCGTGGCCAATTCTGAGGGGACCTACGTCGTGGACGTTCAGCCGCTCTCACGGCTAAACGTAAATTGCATCGCACGGGATAACGGCAACCAGCAAGTCGGCACGCATGGCGGCGGGGGTCGTGTGGCCATGGATTTCTTCCGCGAGCATCCCCCTGAGTATTACGCTCGTCAAGCCGCTCGGCAAGCGATTCTGCAATTAGAGGCGACCGAGGCGCCCGCCGGACAGATGGAGGTGGTGATGGCCTCCGGTTGGCCGGGTGTCTTGTTGCACGAAGCTATCGGCCACGGTCTGGAGGCCGATTTTAACCGAAAAGGGTTTTCGGCATACTCCGGCCGAATGGGCGAACGCGTGGCCGCGGACGTTTGTACGGTAGTGGACGACGGGACGATTCCCTATCGCCGCGGCTCACTGAATGTTGATGATGAAGGCACGCCGACTCATCGAACCGTGCTCATCGAAAATGGCGTCTTATGTGGGTATATGTTCGATCGCCTGAGCGCGCGGCTGATGGGCGCCCATTCAACCGGCAATGGCCGGCGCGAAGATTTTGCCTCGGTTCCCATTCCGCGTATGACCAACACGTTCTTGCTGGCCGGCTCGGCTGACCCGGAAGAAATCCTCCGCTCCGTGAAGAGGGGACTTTATGTCGTCAGTCTCTCGGGCGGACAGGTGGACATCACCAACGGCAAGTTCGTTTTTTCGACCAGCGAGGCTTACTTGATTGAAAACGGAAAAGTAACTAAACCGGTGCGGGGCGCGACGCTGGTGGGTAATGGTCCCGATGTTCTTACCAAAGTTACCATGGTCGGCCATGATCTTAATCTTGATGAAGGGATTGGGACTTGTGGTAAGGATGGCCAATCGGTGCCGGTCGGCGTGGGGACACCCACCATCAAGATTTCTGAGATGACGGTCGGCGGAACCCAGAGCTAAGGGCTACCTGCAGGGTTGTGGTCAACCGGCCGGCGCCTGCGGCTAGGCGTGCGCCGCGGAGCCGATGCTCGTTGTGACAGAGGGGACAAGATGATATCTAAAGAATTTGCCATGGATGTAGTGAAAGCGGCTCTCCATAAAGGAGCCAGTGATGCGGATGTAATCATACGCGACGGCGACGAATTCTCGGTGACGGTTCGCATGGGCGAGGTGGAGACCATAAAAAACGTGGCCGCCAAGAAGCTCGGCTTGCGGGTTTTTTCCGGTCGCCGTTCGGCGATTACCTCTACCGCCAATTTGGTCTGGACTTCCGTGGAGGCGTTAATTTCCGAAACGCTGGCCTTGGCGAAGATTACCTCTGAAGATCCCGTTTCGGGTCTGCCCGGCGCCGAGGAGTTCTCCGCCGGAGTGGAGGACGTGGGGATTTTCCATGCGGATGTTCAGGCGCTCACCTTAGAAGCAAGAATCGATATGGCGCGCCGTGTGGAAAAGGCGGCGCTGTCCGTTGATCCCCGTATTCTTAACTCGGAGGGCGGCGAATTTTCAAATTCTGTGGGCACATTAGTATTAGCTAATTCTCGCGGTTTCGCCGGCGAGTACCGCGGGACTTCCGCATCAATCGTCGCGGTCCCCATAGCTTCCGAGAACGGCAGCATGCAACGCGATTACTGGTTTTCCGTAAAACGTTCCGCGGCGGCGCTGGAGTCGCCGGAATTGGTCGGACGAAAAGCGGCCGAGCGTGCCCTGCGGCGTCTCGGCGCCCGTAGCGTAAAGACCCAGGCGGTGCCCGTAGTTTTTGATTCAAGTATGGCGGCCAGCCTGATTGGGACACTCTGTGACGCAGTGTGCGGTTCTGCCATTTTCCGCAAGAGTTCTTTTTTGGTGGATAAGCTCGGAGAGACTATAGCTTCCCGCGGCGTCAGCATCGTAGATGATGGGCGGCTCCCGGGAGGGCTCGGCTCGCGACCCTTTGATGGCGAAGGGCTGCCTTCCCGTGTGACGCCGGTGATTGAGAATGGAGTGCTCGTCAATTACTTGCTTGACACTTACTCGGCCAAGAAGCTTAGCCTGCAATCGACCGGTAATGCAGCCCGCGGCGTATCCACACCACCATCGGTAGGGCCATCTAACTTTTATTTGAAGGCCGGCCCTTACCGTCCGGAGGAAATCATTCGGTCGGTAAGCCGTGGACTTTATTTGACCGAGATGATCGGATTCGGGGTTAATACAGTTAACGGAGACTTCTCCCAGGGCGCCGTCGGCCTATGGATTGAAAACGGGGAACTAGCTTTCCCAGTGGAAGAAATTACAATTGCCGGCAATCTGCTCGATATGTTCAAAAACATCGAAATGATTGGCAATGATTTGGAGTTTCGCAGCGCCATTGCGGCCCCCACCCTCAAGATTGCTGAGATGGTGATAAGCGGGCAATAGATCTTAAGCGTAAATTGACCTTGGATTACATCTTTGAAAGCGAGTGACCATCCCTCCGCGCTGATGGGGAACCGCTAATGAGCGCTAATCCACGCGAAACAGAAAACTGGATTAGCGTTAATTCGCGTGCATTCACGGTCCAATGGAATCGTCCAAAAGGGGTTTTACGTGAAACTACGGATTGCCCTTGGAGTAGGGATTTTATTTATTGCCGTTTTGACGGGCCTATATCTTTATTCAAAAAACCAGCCACGCAATCAGGCTGGGCGCGTCACGGTACCGGGCGTTCTACACGCCGGCCAAGCCGATTTCGATGACTATCGTAGACACGTCAGGATCGTGGAAGCCATTGGAGAGGTAAGCACTAACCTCAATGGTAATATGATTGCGGTGATCTCCGGATCCCTCCTCAATGAAGGGGATCATAAACTGGACGTCATCGAATTGCACGTAGGGCTCTTCGATCGTAACGGCCGGAAGATCCGAGAAGACATCAAAACCCCGCTGCAACCCTATCTGCTCCCACATCGACCGCTTGACCCGGTGCACAGTCTGCCGTTTTCCTTCTATGTGGAAGGCATATCAACCGCATGGGATCCTCGGCGTGTGGACCTCGAAATCCACGGCCTGCGATTTACCAAGTAACGCAGATTCCGACAAATTGTCGGCAGCAGGCCGATGTCTTTACAGGGTGATCTCGACCACTGTCTACCGACTAAGGACATCGGAGCGCTTTAGGTTCCCGCCAACGCCATCAAGGCTTTTAGCTGCTTCTCTGTAACCGGCATCACCGAGAGCCGCGGGAGGCGGACCAACGCGAAATCAACAAATTCTTTACGCGATTTAATGGTTTCCAGGCTTACCGCCTGTTTGAGACGTTGCCTGGGCTTGATATCGACCACAACCCGCTTAGGCTCATCGAGCTTGGGGTCGGCGTAGGGATCCGAAATAATCTCGGCCAGCCCGACAAGCCGTCGTTCATCGCCGGTATGGTATATAAGCGCGGCATCGCCTTTGTGCATGGCGCGGAGATGCTTTAGAGCAAGATTGTTGGAGACGCCATCCCATACCGTTTTCCGATCGCGTTCGAGGTCGTCATAAGAATAAACATCCGGTTCGGTTTTAAGCAGCCAGCAAGCGTTCATATGTGATCTCCTATAATTCTTTCTACAAAGTTCCGGTGAAGATGGCCTCAGACGAATCCCGTATCCAAATGTCTACCGTTCAGATGGCACGCGCAAAGGGATGCCTAAGCCATAAATGTTCCGTGTTCAACTTTCGTAGCGCTTTCCGCAACGCGGCTTGCTCCGTTTTTCCAAGGGCCCGATTGTTTTCTGCCGTAAGCCTGATCGTTAAAGCTCACTGGCCGAGATGGAGCGCAGTGGAACCCCTGTCCAGTGCCGCGTCTTGTTGGGCTGTCGCTTTGATTTTCTGTGCAGTTGTGAAACCAGGGAATTTGTGCAGCAAGCTGCTGCACAATTGCCCGATCCGGCCAGGCGGCGGCGAAGGCCCGCATGTATATCAGGTTCCGAGGTGACAGGCCGTACATATCGGGGAAGGCTTCGCGAAGGTCGGTCGAAAGCCGGTCAATGACCCGTGCGCCCCAGCCCTCCTCGGATTGGCGGGCCAGGATTGTCCGCCCAATGTCCCAATAGAGTATCACCATGGCCGAGTTCGCGGCCATGACCGTGCGCAGACGCTCCTGCTGAATGCGTTGCTTAAGGTCGCGCAAGATCCCGGCATAGCCAGACGGCAGACCGGCGCGCGCCGGCGCGACCGGAAACATTGCGCCCTTTCGCCGACTCCCGAGGGCGTTGCGATTTTCGATTTTCCCTTCGGCACTTCGTTTACGCGCCATCGTTTTCCCCGTTATGCTTTGGCACTTTCTTCCTCGCTCCAAATCTCTGTTAGCTTGGCCTGAATCTTCCTCTAACACATCCACCAGCTTCCGATACACCTCCACCAATGCCCGCTCGGCGTCGATCTCGCGCGGGATGTCGAGGATGCGGCTGTGTTCCGGCATGTCTTTGATGGTCTTCATCATCCAAGACCAACCAACCGGTTCACGTGATAGCGCGGAATGCCACACCTGTTTGTGTCGTAGAATAGTTGCAGAAGAGTTTCGTCGCCCATCGGCCCTTTGTACGACGCTTCCCGCTTGAAAGGGACTTTGTTCGCAAAGGGCCTTGTCGTGAAAAGAACATTCACTCTTGTGAAATCGCAGAGATCAAGCCCTCCAAAGCGTTTCGCCAAGGAACAGAGATAATCCGTGAACGCCTGTGAACTGTGAAGTTGTTTGGTGAAACCGGCAGTACGCTTCGATTTCAACTCGCAGAAAAGGATATAGCCCCGGCCCTTGAATCTGAAGATCAGTACGCCATCGCATCCCTTGTGAATATCTGGGGCGTTGACCTTCAGGTAGAGGTGCGTTTTGTGGGGCTTCTTCAGGCCATCCAGGCGGAAGGCAAAACACCGGCTGTCGAAACCTGCAATCTCCAGTTTGGCAATATCGGAGTCAGGATCGTCCTCGGACAGCATTACCCGTGCCTTCTGCTCGTCGTAAGGGATGCGAACGCGGTCCCGATGCTCCATGATGCTGTCAAGGTAGTCGAATGGCATACCTACTCCTTCTGCGCGATGTAGATTTCGTCCGTGGCGTCATTTTGGTTGATGATGACTTCATCAAAGACGGACAACTCCATCCCCTTGTCCGTGACAGTGACCGCTTCGGCTTTGTGGCCGCGCATGACGAAGACGCCGATGGACTCGGGTTTCAACACCTCGTCTTTCACATAGGCGTACTTTTCCATGAGGGCTTCCCGTTTAGGAAACTGATTTGCCAAGAGAAGAAGGCTATTGATCTCTTTCAGGATGTAATCGCTGTGCGTCGTGATGAAGACGTTTACCCCTTTGTTGACCAATCGGGCCAGAAGACGAGCCATGCGCCGCTGATTGTCGGGGTGCAGGTTCAATTCCGGCTCATCAATCATCAACATATCATCCGGCTGTGCGATGTGCCTGAGATAGAGGTCAAACGCAACCAAGGACTTGATGGCGGAGGATCCGAGATACATCGGAACACGGACTTGCTTCCGATTGACGCGCTCCTTGGGCACAAAGATCAACTGGTTTGCAATGATGCTAAGTTTGCCCCCCATGATTTGGCCCCACGCCTCGAACAGTGCCTCGCTCTCGTCCGGGGACCGGACAAGAAAGCTGTTGGTCTTCCGTAGCCGCTGATGGTCTCGGACATAGTCAATGTTGTCCTTGATCGCGATGGGATAACGAGAGATGTACTTGTCAATTAGATCAAAGGGGTCGCCAATCTTGCCCTTGCCCTCAACAAGACTGTCAATCACGACGTTTTTCCGGATGTCGAGCTCCTTACTGAAGAGCTCAATACCCGTGCGCTCCGACGTGATGACAAACGGATTCTTGAAGTAATTGCCGAATACCAACCCACACAAGGCCCGGTTGATAACCACGCTCAAAACGTGCGAAGGCGGCGGTGGGGCGTCATCCTGGTTCAGGAGCACAACATCCGCCGTGGTTGCGCCCTCCGGTTTGGTGACTGTAATCGTGTTCTTCTTGCTGAGCTGGAAGTCAATCTTCATTGGCCTCGACAACTCGGGGGAGAAGCTATTCGGTGTGACGGTTACTTGTGCAGCCGCAAACTCGCCCTCCGGACTGCTGAAAACGCGATTCAGGTGTTGTGTGAATTGCTCGGAGATGTGTTGGAATACATTCGTCAACTGCTTCTCGTCCGCGTACTTCCTGAGATCGAGTTGGGCTGTGCCCTTCTGCCGAAGGTTATCGAGTACTTCGCGTTCAATCTGAAAAGGACGCGATTGCTGCAGGAAACTCAACAAGCCATAGATGGTATAGCTTAGGTATGTCTTTCCGGTGTTGTTCTTTCCGCACACAATAGTCAAAGGTCGTGTGCAGATGTCGGCTCTGTGAATGTAGCCGAGATTGTCAATCTGTAGTCTCATCGTTCACCTCGCTTTCAAGAAGTGGTTCCACAATAGCATATACAACCTCCCGCGTCGCCCATAATCATCAATCCCTTCCCTTTCCCCAAATCTCTGTCAGCTTGGCCTGTATCTTCTTCTCGAAAATCTCCGCCAGCTTCCGGTTCGACTCCACCAGCGCGCGCTCCACCTCCAACTCCGCCACGATCTGACGCTGCACGTCGAGGGGCGGGAGAGGGATGTGGATATTTCACAGGACTTTGAGGCTCAGAATGTCCATCGTGCCACCATGGGACATGCTGTGTATCTGCGACATCACGGCTTCCAATCCGAATGCAATCACAAAGAACTCCGATATCATTCTGTTCTGATGCAGAGTCAACTTAAGAAGTCGAGGATTGATGATACCCGGCTCGTGTCTCTCGGGCATAATCAGGGTCTTCCCATAGGTTCCGACGAGACTGACTAAGACATCACCAGCTTTGACTTTGCAGTTTTCAAGTTCCCGGTATTTCTCTTCGCTGATGTAGTAGTCGCCATATTGTGAGTCGCCGCGAATAACCTGTTCCTGTCCATAGATCTTGTAACCAGAGGGAACATAGACTTCCTTCTTCAGTGACGATCCGAAAGGGCCCGCCTTGAGACTGTTGGGTTCATTGGCCGCCAGATCAGGAATCGGCACCATCGGCCACTTGGGATCGAGACGGAGGGTGGGTTTGTAGTGGGCGAGGATTTGGCGGGCGGCTTCGATGATCTTGCGGTAGCCCTCCAACTCCGCCACGATCTGCCGCTGAATGTCTAAGGGCGGGAGGGGGATTTCGAGATGAGAGAAACTTGTCTTGGATATTTCCTTGAACGTTCCGCCCGAAGCCATTTGATTCATCACGGGTACGAGTCGCGCCACCGTATAGGCAACGTAGCGCTCATTAACTTGGTCAAAGTCGCCTATGACAATATTCTTGAACCCTTGATTGGTTGCCATTGGCTTCAAGGCGCTGCCAATCCGCCCGATCGTCGCGCGTGATGAAACCAAAACCGTTCGCTTGGGTAGCAGAACGGCTGAGGAGTTCTTCAGGCCAGTTTCAGAGATTGTGCGATGGGTATTCTTGATTTCTGTGAACGATTCACCTTGCGGGAGATCAACAAGAGTCACCCAGTGGATGTCACCACCCCAGTATTCCGGTACGGCTGACGAGGGCGTTCCTCCAGATTCGATGGTGAAGAAGCGCTCATCCCCAAGCTTTACCATCGGCCACTGGCTTTGGACGGCGGCGGTCTCGCGGTAGCGGTCACCGGAGAGGTTGATGTCGGCGGATTCAAGAAGACGCTTGCGGCTGACGGTCAGCGCCATCTTTCCTTCTTGCGCTTTTTGCGCCTTCTTGTGGCTATCCAGAATCTCCAGCGCTTCCGGCAGGTCGTTCTTTCCGTTCGGCCTTCGCTGTGCGCCTAGGTCAAAGCCGTCGCTCGCAACTTTCACGAACAGCACCTCATCCGTCCGTCTGGCGAGGTTCCGGTCGAGGAACAGGATGCTCGTCTTGACGCCCGAATACAGATTGAAGACACCGGCGGGCAACGACACGACGGCCCAGAGGTAGTTTTCCACCAGCATCTTCCGCAGGGCTTTATAAGCGTTCTGGCTCTGGAAGATGATGCCTTCGGGCACGATGACGCCGCGCGCCCGCCGGGATTGAGATGTTCAGCAATGTAATCCACGAAAAGCACTTCGCTCCGCTTGGCCTTGATCGAAAACCGGTTATGCGGGCGTATGCCGCCTTTCGGCGTCATGAACGGCGGGTTGGCCATGATCACATCGCATCGCTCGTCCCACCGCTCTTCGCTGGTCAGCGTGTCGTACTCATGAATGACCGGATTTGGGAAACCGTGCAGATACAGATTGGCGCGGGAAAGGCGCACCATGTCGGGGGCGATGTCGTAGCCGCGGAAGTTGGTCATCAGCCGGGCGCGCTCGTCCGGGGTTAAAGAATGGCCGTGAAAAGGCACAGAAGGCACAAAATCATTTTGTGCCTTTTGTGCTTCTTGTGGCTGATTCTTCCCCAGGATGTGTTTGTACGCCGAAATGAGAAAGCCCGCCGAGGCGCGTAAATATCCGAGCACCTGCGTTGTGTCTTCATCGGCCTGGGTTTTACAGGCCTTGAGTTCGACAATCAGGTTGTTCTCCACGAACAAGTCCGCAAAGTAGTCACCCAAGACCGCACTGTCTTCATCCCGAACCTGAAGCGGATGCTGCGGCTTGACCTTCACTCCCTTTTTGCGTAAACGACGGGCCAGTCCGTTTTCGTAGACCTTCTCCAAATGGCCGTGCCGTAAGAAGGTATGCAGATCAAAGGCGGTCTGCCTGACGCTGTCGCACAACTCCAGTATCTCTTTCTCATCCATTTTGTGTCTTCTGTGCCTTTTGTGATTCAATTAGGCCGCAAAGGCGTTCAATGAAACGTAGTCCTTCACATATTCCGGGATCACATCCCGCCACTCGTCGAGAGCGCGCACGTCTGCAAGCGACACCTTGAGATTGTCGGCAAGATTGAGGAGGTACTCTTCGCGTACGCCTTGCATTCCCTGGTATCTCTTTTAAGCCCAACTTGCGGATCTAGGTCTCCGTCTGGCCGGTGCCGATGGAGCGCCGGCAAAATACTACCCGATTCGGAAAGGATAGGGCATCAGGGCGAGGATGTCCTCATCGCGGTAAAGCTCCCAAACAGTAGCCGGCCAGGACAGCAGCGAGAACGGATTCCACAACGCTTCTTGAATCCCCATCGTTCGTATAATCCTATCGCGCCAGGTGACGCGCGGTATGAAGTAAACTACTTGAACCTTTTTGTCCGCCGAAATGTTCGCCGCGGATTTAGCCAACTCCATTGCGCGTTCAAAACCGCCCAATTCATCGACCAAACCCAACGCATGCGCGCGCAAGCCCGTCCAAACGCGGCCACGGGCAATTTTCTCTACGGCGTCTTCCGGCATTCGCCGGCCCTCGGCGACTTTTTTTATGAAGTCGGAGTAATAGAACTCCTGCATCCTATTCGTCAGCTTTTGCCATTCGCTCGGCGAGTAAGGTTTGAAGGGAGAGTTCATCGCGCCATGAGGTCCGCGCGTTAAAACATCATGATGGATTCCTACGGTTTCCAAAAGATCGCGTATGACAAACTTCCCTCCGATAATGCCAATGGAACCGGTTACAGAGGTGGGCTCGGCGACGATCTTACTCCCGGCCGCGGCAATATAGTAACCCCCGGAGGCGGCGACATTGCCGAAGGAAACGATCACCGGTTTTTTTGATTTGGCAAGAATAATCTGCCGCCATATCAGGTCCGAGGCCAGAGCTGAACCGCCAGGGCTATTGATGCGTAGCACAATGGCGCGCACGCGGGGATTGTCCGCGGCCGCCCGTAAAGATTCAATGACCGTATCTGAGCCGGTGACCGGCTGTTGATTGGGGAGACGCCGGCTCTCGCCCGAAGCAATCATCCCTACGACATGAATGACCGCGATCTTTGGCCGGCGGTGAGAAACACGCAAAAACCAGGCAGGCCGAACGCGATAGCGGTCCCATGAAAGGCGCTTGACGTTTGCGGAGATCCGCGTGTGCATGATCTCCTCGATTTCATCCTTATAACACAACTGGTCAACTAGGTTGGCGGCGACGGCGGCGCGCGCCGTGTAGGGGCCGCTGTCAATGAACCGGCATACGGCCTCAGCCGTCTGGTTGCGGCCCGACACAATGGCTTGGACCAACTGCCCGTAGAGATCATCCAGCAGCGCATTGAGTTCTTCACGATAGGCATCGGACATGGACTCGCGTGTAAACATCTCCGCCGCGCTCTTGTATTCGCCTACACGCGTCAATTCAGGCTGAACGCCGAGAGCATCTAGGGCGCCTTTAAAAAACAGGGCCTCCGCATGGAGGCCGTTCAACTCCAGTGTGCCGCTGGGCGGCATGAGGATAGTGTCACAGGCGCAGGCGAGCATATAGGCCGCAGGGCCGCCGCTTTCCAGAAAAGCCGTCACCGGTTTGTGCGAAGTTCGAAAGCGCGCGATACTGGACCGCAAGTTTTCGGCAATAGCCCAGCCCCAGTGTGATTGCTTGATGATAATGGCCATACCACGTATACCATCATCTGTGCGGGCTTTTTCGATGTAATCGAGGACGGTCTTGATGTCCAGTTTTGCCTTGCGAGAAAAAAACGAATAAGCAGGTTGACCTTCAATGATCTCGTGCTTTAAAGTTATTTCCAGATATTTCATAGGTCAGTCCAGTGAGTTAGGGTCGGCCCCGTATATGTAGGGCTTGGCCGAAACGATTCGTGTCGCCTGCGTTCATGGCCGCACCCATACGATCTGCTCTAGGAGCCTGTCGGAGATAACCTAATTGGCGTGCTCGGCGACGCCTTGTTTCTACAAAAAAGCCGCGGTAAGAAGGGCGCTGACATACCCTCTACGAATCCTGATCCTTGAATTCTCCGGCACATTTCCAGGTTCGCTCTCCCTCTGGGCGGACTTGCGCGAGACCCCGACGGCACTCAGCTAGGTCGCTGTTGTTGGCTTCATCGGTCGCCCATACTGAACCAAGAATAATGAATATAACAAAGAGATGAGCAGAAGTCCCTAGGCATGTAACTGTGGACCGTGAGGTTTTTACTTAAGTGGCGGCCACTAGCGGCTCTGAGAAAGTAGCTTAAAGGGCTGGTCTATTTCCGCGTTTCCCGTAGTCTTATGTATTCTACGTGCTATAATGTAACGTGTTGAGACCCTTTGATGGGAGAAAAGGCGGCTGAGCAAGTCTCAGAGTTTATCCCCTCATTCCAAATGGATCTTAATGAGGTTTAGCTAAAGAATATTATCCCAACGTAATGTTGCGCCATTATGAGGATCTCAATAATTTTACGAAAGGACAATTAGGGACATGGATATATGGCTCTTAAGAGTTGTGTTTGCCGGTGTGCTTATTGTTTGCAGTTTCTATATGAACCCGCTCCAACTCACCATTCCTTATAGGCTCGTTGTGGGCCTTGCCCTGGCCGCCGCCATAATTCTGGCGGAAATCAGGCTGCGTCGCAGCTCCTTGAAAACATTAATAGGGGCGTGTATCGGATCGATTGCAGGAATCATAGGCGCTTCACTTATAAGCTCCATTATTGGACGATTAGCTCTCGAGCGAAGCCTCATGAACTTTGGGCAAATACTCACCTTGCTGCTGATGGCCTATGTAGGATTGCTCGTGGGGGCCAGTAAAGGGGAGTTCTTGGATTTGTCCGTGTTGGGAGGCCTCTTCACGGAAAAAGGGGTAAAGAAATCCAACAAGATTCTCGACACCAGCGTTATTATTGACGGGCGAGTCGCGGATTTGGTGGAGACCGGTTTCCTGGAGGGAACGATTGTAATTCCGCAATTTGTTCTACGAGAACTGCAGCAGATCGCAGACTCCGCCGATTCCATTCGCCGTAATCGCGGCCGGCGAGGGCTTGACATCTTGCAGAAAATTCAAAAGAAGTCGGGAGTCGTTGTTCAAATCTCGGAGAAGGATTTCCCCGATGTGAAGGAAGTCGACCTTAAATTGATCGAGTTGGCCAAGCTGATCGGGGCCAAGATTGTGACCAATGATTTTAATCTCAACAAAGTGGCGCGTCTGCAAGGGGTCGGGGTCCTTAACATTAATGAACTGGCCAACGCGCTGAAACCCGTGGTCTTGCCGGGTGAAACCATGAAGGTCTTTATCCTTAAAGAAGGGAAAGAGTACAATCAGGGCGTAGCGTACCTGGATGATGGGACAATGGTCGTAGTTGACAATGCCCGACGGATGATTGGCAAGAACATCGACACACTGGTTACCAGCGTCTTGCAAACTACCGCCGGAAAGATGATTTTCGGACGCCTGCTTGAGGATCAAGACGAAGATGGATCGCCGCCTCCGCGCAACGATCGCAAGAACCTGGATGATGACAAGGTGCGAAGCACACGGTATTAGCCTGTTAGCGCGCCGGCCGTTCCGTCAAAAGGCTCGCCATAGGACCTTGCCTTAACCGGGGCGCCCCTGGTTGCCTGCACGAGCGCGGGCGTCACGAGACGACCCACCGGGTCGTCTCACGGGAGGCCCTGGTTGCCTGCGCGCGCGGGCGTCGCAAACTCCGCTGGGACGCTGGCCGTCTATTTGCCTTTCCACAAACGACTGAGGAAATCATTACGGTGACAAGAACAAAGGTGGGTATCATTATTCCCGCGGCCGGCGCGGGAGAGCGCCTGCGAGGCCCTCATCTTGCCGTTGAGCAGGACCTTCCCAAGCAATTCTTGCGGTTGCGGCGAGTCCCGATACTGGTTCGCACGATTGCTCAATTTATCGATATCCCCGCGATAGGCCAGGTTATTGTCGCGCTGCCCTTGGCTTATGCGCATTTCCTCGATCGCTATATTGTTCGTCGGCGCTGGCGCGGGCGGGTGCAGACTGTGCTGGGGGGCGCCACGCGGCAGGCGTCTGTGGCGGCCGCCTTTGGGCAGCTTGACAAAGACGTGCGTGTCGTACTTGTTCATGATGCCGTGCGCCCCTTCGTTGAGCGCGCGCTCATTGAACGGATAATTCGCGAAGCTCTTGCAACCGGCGCCGTCATCCCGGCGATCGAATCCCCCGACACTCTAAAAAAAATTACAACACATTCGTTGATTCTGGAAACGGCCCCGCGCGCAATATTTTACGCGGCGCAGACGCCGCAAGGGTTTCATACCCACATATTGCGCGGCGCCTTAGCTCAGGCGGAGCGGGATCATTTCCAAGGTACCGACGAAGCCGGCCTGGTTGAGCGCATGGGGATATCGGTGCATTGGATACCCGGGTCGATCTGGAACTTTAAAATTACGCGGCCCACGGACCTTTGGCTCGCCGAAGCCGTTGTGCGCCGGAGAATCGCCACGTCTGCGCGGCCGCCGGCGGTTAGTCAGAAAGTCGTTCGGAAAGCAATTCGCTAGTTGATGAAAAGGATTATTTGAGGCTGCTGCATGGCGGGGAATGTAAGCTCGTTGCGTTCTTGCGAAATCTTGGCTTGCCTGCGGGCGCTCGATGATACATCCAGTAAACCGAGACGGCGATCTCCTAAGAACGGGTGCGGACAATCTGCCGGGAATGATCACAACAATTACTGGGACCGAGGAGAATGAAATGTACAGGGTGGGGATCGGCTATGACTATCACCGCTTGGCCGAGGATCGCAAACTGATTATCGGCGGTGTGGAGATCCCTTACTCTATGGGGTTGATCGGTCACTCAGATGCCGACGTTCTGCTCCATGCCATATGCGACGCCTTGTTGGGCGCGGCGGCGCTAGGAGACATTGGTGAGCATTTTCCGAGCTCAGATGAAACGTTGCAAAATGTCGACAGCCGCCTGCTCCTGCGTAAAGTGGACGAGTTGCTGGGAGCAGCGCATTACCGGATTGTGAATATTGACTGTGTTATTACCGCGGAACGGCCGCGGTTGGCTCCATACTTTGCAAGGATGATCGAAGAAATCTCGCGGACGCTGCGGATTGATCAGGGCCAAGTCAGTGTGAAGGCCACGACTACGGATGGGATGGATGATGTTGGCCGTGGCGTAGGCATATCGGCCAGGGCCGTGGCCATGGTTAATCGACGGGAGTTGGTTTGAAAGTCATTTACGGAATTCATTCGGTCTTGGAAGCTTTGAAATCGCAGGCTTGGCCGATTGAAAAAATTCTGATGGAAAAAGAAGCGCGTAACCCGCGTCTGCGCGAAATTGCCGGCCTGGCCCGCTCGCTGGGCGTCCCGGTTCAATTTGAACCGCGCGAAGCGCTGAGCCGGCGAGCCGGAGTCGGTTCGCATCAGGGAGTGATGGCCTTGGCGCCGCCCGTGGGTTATGTGGCCCCTGATGAGATTTTTAGGCAAGCGGGCCCCCAGCCACTTTTCTTAATATTGGATGGGATCGAAGACCCGCACAACCTTGGCGCGATCTTGCGGACGGCGGAGGGGGCCGGCGTTGATGGCGTATTTCTTCCACAACGGCGCGCCGTGGGCGTGACGGATGTCGTCATGAAAACCTCGTCGGGAGCGGCGGCGTACTTGCGAATCGCGCGGGTGACCAATATCGCATCCTTGATTCAGGAAATGAAAAAAAACAGCCTTTGGGTTGTCGGTGTACATACCGAAAGCGATACAATTTGGACCGCCGTTGACTACAACCAACCCATCGCGCTGGTGATGGGCGGGGAGGGAAAGGGCCTCCACCGCTTAGTGCGTGAGCGCTGTGATTTTCTGGTAACCATCCCGATGCATGGCAAAGTGGATTCGTTGAACGTATCGGTTTCGGCCGGCGTGGTTCTTTATGAAGTGATCAGACAACGCCGGCAAGGGTTACTGAAAGGTTAATAGTTATTCGTAACTGTTCACGGGGGTCGGGGATCAGCGAACAAGGGCCCGGTGGTACCGCTGACTGTTAGGAATTATCGTGATTTAGAGATTGGGTAGTGGGGCGGATGCTTAACGGATTGCGGACGGTTTGGAAAAGAAATCCAACCAATATCGCCCGACGCCCGACCCCTGATCCCCGTGAGCGGTTACAGTTGTTCTTACGCGGCGCTGATCCGGCAATCGTAAAGTATTATTGGAGAAATCATGCGGAAAGATAATCGAACCCCTGAACAATTGCGTCCCATAAAGATTCATTTGGATTATATCAGCAGCGCGCCGGCGTCGGTGCTGATCGAGGCGGGCAATACGCGAGTCATATGCACGGCCACCGTTGAGGATCGCGTACCGCCCTTTCGCCTGGGTGGCGACAAAGGTTGGCTTACCGCCGAATACGGCATGCTGCCGATGGCGACTAACAGTCGTTCGGCGCGTGAGGCCACCAAGGGAAAACCCTCCGGTCGCACTCACGAAATTCAACGGCTGATCGGCCGCGCCCTGCGCGCCATCGTGAATCTAAAGCTCTTGGTTGGCCGAACGATTTGGATTGACTGCGACGTGATTCAGGCGGACGGCGGCACTCGGACCGCGGCGATTACCGGCTCTTTTGTGGCGTTGGCGAGTCTTATTCATCGCCTGCAAAAAGCGCAAGAACTGGACAAGGGTGCGCTTCTCGACTATGTGGCGGCGGTGAGCGTAGGTATTGTCGGCGAGCAGGCTTTGCTCGACCTGGACTATAAAGAGGACTCCACGGCGCAAGTCGATATGAACCTGGTCATGACGGGAGGCGGGAGATTTGTGGAAATCCAGGGAACCGCCGAGGCTCATCCGTTTTCCAAGGAACAGTTAAATCAGCTAATCAATCTTGGTCAAAAGGGGATTGAGGCGTTGATCGCAATCCAAAAAGAAATCTTAGGTCAGCACATGAGCTTAAGTTCGATCATGCCATCCGCCAAGTCTTCATAGTAGGCGGACGCGATTGGGGTTTCCCA
>JACOSC010000259.1 GCA_016179055.1 Acidobacteriota bacterium | reverse complement strand
TGGCCGCGGGGACGCGGCCAACCCTGGGCTTTGTTCCGCAATCCCGTTGGGATTGTTTTCGCGCCTCGCCGCTAATCGCTATGGAGTAAATGCCAAACATCTATTATGAGCAACGAGCCAAAATGCGCGTGGAAAAAAGAAGCCTATGAACCGCCAAGGACGCCAAGATAAACGCCACATATTCTTGGCGTCCTTGGTGTCTTGGTGGTTTAAATTCTTAAGGGTGCTCTATTCCGTTTACTGGTATCTCAGTTTGCCGAACCTATAGTTTACCCCGATTTATTGAGAAGATACATCTAAAGTTATGAGCGTGAATTATGCGATGGAGGTTATAAAATGAAAACGTCTGTACGCGCGGTCTTGGGTTTCGTTACTTTCATGACGATCGCTTGTTCAGGATTAGTATCCTCGGCCGTCTACGGCCAAATCAAGGTGGGAACCGTGCGGGGAACCGTTATAGACGGCACCGGGGGCGTCCTCCCGGGAGTGAGCGTTACGCTAGCCAATTCGGTTTTCGATTTCAAACGCCAAACCGTTTCGGCTAACGATGGAACCTTTGTCTTTAACAATGTGCCCCTGGACGCCTACACGCTCACCTTGCAGTACACGGGATTCCAGACGTTAAGCCGCGACGTCCACGTACGCTCCAACGTGCCCGTGGTTATCGAGGACTTGAAGCTGGCCGTTGGACCTCTAAGCACAACCATTGAGGTCACGAGCGAGCTCAAGGAATTCGTCGAGCACGATTCCACCGAAACTCATCTGGACATCAGCTCTCAATATTTGGCCAACGTGCCGGGGAGCACGCCCAACCGCGGCATGGAGGCGGCGATTGCGTCCGCCACCGGCGTGGTTACGGATGATAACGGGCGCCTGCACGTGCGCGGCACCGAATCACAACTGCTCTATGTGCAAGATGGCATACCGATCACCGAGCGGCTCGATACAACCTTTGCCAGTTCGACGGACATCGGCGCGCTGAGCTCCATTACGGTAATGACCGGCAATATTCCGGCCGAGTACGGCAATCGACTGGGCGGTGTGATTAATATACAGACGAAGTCCGGCATCGATTTGCCTCTGCACGGCACGGTCGGCGCCAGCCTTGGCAATTTTATCAGTGGCGAAACGGATGTTCGAGTTGGAGGAAAGCTGGGCGAGCGGCTGGGATTTTTTCTCTCTTCTTCGGCCAGCCAGTCCAGCCGTTTCCTGGACCCGCCGGATCCTGGAAATTTCAATAATCGCGGCGGGACCGGCAAGTTTAATCTCAACACGGACTGGCATCCCACCGATCGGGACATCCTACGGATCAATTTCTCTCAAAACGGGATCGACTTCCGCGTGCCCAACACTCGGGAAGCCGAGGTCGCCGGCCAGCGGGCACGACAAATTTTGCGCGATGACGCCCAATCGGTGATGTGGCAACATTTGTGGTCTCCCAACAGTGTCAGCAATATCGCGCTCTATCGGCGATTCTATCGAGCCAATTTGTTTTGTAACGAGGAATGCCGGCCTCTTTTTTCCGGTTCTGCCCGCCAGCACTCCAATCAAGGTCTGATCGGAAGCGTGACCTATCATCGCGGCCGGCATAATATCAAGGCCGGCATGGAGCTGGCGCGCCTTCCGGTGCGGGAGGCCTTCTCCTACTATGTCACCGACCCAGATCAATTTGAGGGAACAGAGGCGGCGCGGGCGTTCACGCGGCAGAGGCCTTTCCTATTTTCCGATAGCCGGCTGGGCCGGCAATTTTCTTTGTATTGGCAAGATTCATTTTCTCCGTTTGAAAATCTCACGGTAGATGCAGGTTTGCGCTATGATTTCTATCGTCTGGCCGTTCGGGGAGAACAGATAAGTCCGCGTATCGGCGGTGTCTATTACATACGGCCATCGAAGACGGCTTTACGGGCGGTGTACAATAGATTTTTCCAGCCACCCCAGGTTGAGTATCTGCTCTTAGCTTCCTCGGCGCAGGCGGCGGCCTTGTCACCTTTCAGCGCGATTGCGCTCGGCGGCGCGTCCCTGGTGCAACCGGACGTCCAGAATTTTTTTGAGGTTGGCGTCTCTCAGGCCTTGCTGGGCATTTTCAAGCTGGATGTCTCGCACTATTGGCGCAGAATCCACAATTTTAATGATCGCGATCAATTCTTGACCACGGCCATTATCTTTCCGATCAGTGTGGCTCGAGGACAGGTTCATGGCCTGGATATGCGCCTGGATTTTCCCGAGCGGAAAGGTCTTTCCGGATACGTCAGTTTTTCTAACTCGCTGGCCGTGGGCATTGGGCCCATCAATGGCGGCCTTTTCCTGGACGAGTCCGCCGGGCGGATTGGTCCGGGAACTCGCTTTGCCGTGGACCACGACCAACGTAACACGGGCGCTTTTGGCATCACTTTCCGGCAGCCTAAGCCGCGTTGGTTTATCACCTTTTCCGGTCGGCATGAGAGCGGCGTCCCGTTCGATTTTGAGGCCTCCGAGCGAGCCGCCGTCCTTCGTTCGCTGGGAGCGGATCTAGTGAATATAGACCGCCGCCGCGTGAACCCTCGCACACTTTTCAACCTCTCCAGCGGCATTGACTTCTTACAAACCGCTCATGTCACCACGTCCCTGCAATTCGACATTCAGAATTTGGCCAATGCGCGGTTTCTGTATAACTTTCGCAGCATCTTCAGCGGAACCCATTTTGGCTACCCGAGGCTGTACAGTGGGCGGTTGCTCTTCGCTTTCAAATAGAGACTCGCAACAAGCTACTAGCGCTCAAGCCATAACCGCAGGCGGCCTCTGCGGCGATTGCGAGGGTAGGTGGGTAAGCCGACGAACGCGTAAGCAGGTATAGTCGTAGCGGCGGAGTTCATGGGGACGTCAAAGAATGGCGTTGGAGTTCCGGCGCTCCACCAGGATCAGGTAAAATTTCGGTATCTTCTCAACAAATCGGGGTAAACTATATGTTCGGCAAACGTAACTGCTCAGCTCAGGGAGGCGGTTCTGAATCGACTGGGCGCCTTAAAGCGTGGATGGTCGAACAATTACGAAATTTGAGATCATGAATCGCGCGGAAACCCGGAGGGTTTCCAGCCATTAGCCGGTGGTTGAGCGGAGCGATAGCACCGGAATGCACCATGAAAACCGTTGCACCCCGGCGGGGTGGCAGCACGAGCCGTCCAGCCCGGCTATTCAATCAAGCTATTTTAGATCATAGTCAATATAAGCGCCGTACGGCACATAGCCCGGTCGCTGCCGCGCTCATATTGGTGACCCCGATTTATTGAGAAGATACGGTTGTTGCGCCTCCGGGTTACTCCCAGGTTTCGGCTTGGTCGTCGCTGAACCATATGCCGGCGCCGCCGGTCCCGGCATACAGCCGCCCGGTGTCCTTGCCGATCGCCAGGGTCATGACCTCGGCAATAGTAACCAGGGTGCCTTCGCCGCGGGGAGTCCAGGTCAGGCCGCCGTCGATGCTCTTGAACAGGCCGCTCGGCCCGCCGGCATACACGAGGTTCCGGTTGCCGGGATCGATCACCACCGACCGGATGGCGAACGCCCCTACCCGCGTCCAACTGCCGCCGCCATCCGTGCTCTTATAAAGGCCCACGCTGGGCATGGCAAATATCACATTCGGATTTTGCTCGTCGATGGTTACCCCATAAACGAAATCGCCGCTGAAACCGATCGTCCGCCAGGTCACTCCGCCATCGACGCTCTTGATCAGGCTCCGAATTCCCCCGGCATACAGGATACGGCTATCGCTCGGATCAACGGCGATAAAATATGTGGAGACCGGCATCGTGCTCAGCACCGCCCAGGTGTCGCCCCCATCGGTGCTCCGGTGCAGAGTAGACGTCGTGGGACCGGCCGGCCCGTCCACATAGAGCACCTGACCGTCCCGGGGATCGATCGCCCGCA
>JACOSC010000233.1 GCA_016179055.1 Acidobacteriota bacterium | reverse complement strand
CACTCCGCGACAACGGGGAGGCGGAGGCTCCGGCCTCTGCCTTACCCTCTCGAATAAGATAGCCGGGACTGGAGCGCAGCGGAACCCCCGGTGCTTCCCGCCCCCCACGTTTCGACCCTGAAGGGGTCGAACCCCACCGAGGCCCGTTCCTTTAGGCGACCCCTTCAGGGTCGAACGAACTCCGGTCATGCCTGACCGGGGGTTCCGCTCCGCTCCACCCCCGGCTATTAACCGTATCCCTTTCAGGGATATTTTCGCTGAGAATTTTCATAAGACGCGCCTCCCCAACCATGATAAAATCAGCCGTCTTTCAAGGATATTTTCGCTGAGAATTCTCATCCCCGTTATCACTAGGTGGCCAACCGTGCCGTGCCCGCCGATAATTATCGGGTCGAGTGTAAACCGGGTCCGACAGCCATTGCTCGCCAGGTCAGCTTCCAGACGTCATCGACCGGCTCTTTCCCCTGCGCTACCCGTTGAAGTCTACGGGCTTCGAGCCCAATTCTTATTCCAAACTCGTGCCCGAGATCGCCGGTTATCCGCGCAAGTGTGTACAAACCCCAGGCCTATTCATCCGCCCTCAGCCCACCATAACTGAGGCAATACCTTCAAGGCTTTTTTATTTTTCTCCACTTTTAATTCAAGCGTTGCGGCCAGCGCGTCAAGTTTGGACAAGCCCGTTATACCGATTCACCTTGATCGCGAACAACGGACGACAGACGCCGCCGCGCCCTTGCGCAAGGTGACTTGGCTATTCCTTACACATTCCTGCAAAGATAACGGGTCGTCGGTGGACGGCGGCGCCGCGTTCGCTAGGGGCCGGCCTATTCGCGTTGCAGCAGCCCTTGAAAAAATTACGTGCGGCGGGGTTGACTTATTTTTATATTTCTACTATTATCGAAATATACAATGAACGCGCCGGAACCGCGGGCTGGCGTCGTTCCGGTCAACCGAAATTGCGGAGGCCTGACGACCGATGAAAGCAAAACCGCGCGCTGAACAAATTGTCCGCTATGCCGACATGTTCGCCGCCATGGGCACAGAGTCTCGCCTACGCATCATGCAACTATTGCTGTCGGCTCATCCGGAGGGTATGGTGGTCGGCGATATGCAAACCGAGCTGGGCGTTCCGCATTCAACGTTGTCGCATCATCTCGAAAAGCTCAAGCGCGAGGATCTGGTGGAAGTCCGGCGGGCCGGAACATTTTTATGGTATACCGCCAACGTCGACGCGCTCCAAGAACTGCTGGCTTTCTTCTACGCGGAGTGCTGCACCAGGAACAAGGCGGTCCGGCTCGACAAAAGAATCCTAGCGAATAAGTAAATGCCTGAGTGGCGAAAGGATACTACGATGGATAAATCGAATATCAAAGAAGTCGTCAAAGAAATGTACGGTCAAGCGGCGCGGCAAGCGAGCGCCGGACGGCGCCCCGGTTGTGGCGGCGCCCCGACCGGGGGGTTAGCAGATCCCATTACCTCAAACTTGTATGACGCGGCCGAAACTCGCGATCTCCCCCAGGCTGCGGTCATGGCCTCGCTGGGCTGCGGCAACCCAACCGCGTTGGCGCAGCTCAAGGAGGGGGAAACCGTGCTGGACCTTGGCTCCGGCGGCGGCATCGACGTACTGTTGTCCGCCAAACGGGTCGGGCCGAAAGGCAAAGCCTACGGCCTGGATATGACGGATGACATGTTGGCTTTGGCCCGCGCCAATCAGCAAAAAGCGGAAATCGATAACGTGGAGTTCCTTAAAGGAGACATTGAGAAAATCCCTCTTCCCGACAATACAGTTGACGTTATCATATCGAACTGTGTCATAAATCTCGCGGCGGACAAGGACCAAGTATTCTCGGAAGCTTTCCGCGTACTCAAACCGGGCGGCCGTCTCGCGATTTCTGATGTCGTGGTCCGTGGCGAAGTTCCGGTGGAAGTTCTCCGCAACATTGAATTGTGGGTGGGGTGCGTGGCCGGCGCATTGGCCGAGAAAGAATACGGCGAGCGGCTGGCGCGTGCAGGCTTCATTAACGTCGATATTGAGCCAACCCGAATTTACAAGGTTGAAGACGCGCGCGAGTTCCTCGCAACCGCGGGCTTCGACGTGGACGCCATCGCCCCGCTGATCAATGAGAAATTCATGAGCGCCTTCGTGCACGCCACGAAGCCTACGTTAGAATCTTGGTAACTGTTCGCGGGGATCGGGGGTCAGGGATCAGAGGCCGAGGGCCCGGTGGTACCGATGACTGTTAGGAATTATCGTGATTTAGAGATTGGGTGGTGGGGCGGATGCTTAACGGAATGCGGAAGCCTTTGGAAGAAAAATCCAAGTAATATCGCCTGATCCCCGACCCCTGACCCCCGTGAACAGTTACATTTTATTGTTCAGTCACCCGACTCCGGCCCACGAGACATGCCGGCATGGGCTTCTCGAACAATGCTTTCATCGTAGTTCTCGTGCCGGCCCTGGCCGGTCCTGATAATGTCCCAATAAAGGCTCTTGGCCGTTTCCCACTTCCCTTGCTTTTCATAAAGATGCCCCAGCAGCAGATGAAAGATTGGGTTGTTGGGAAATTGCCGGCGCAGGTCGGTGATCAGCGCAATAGCCTCTTGATATTTCTTAATCTCAGGGCCGGAGTAGATGGCCGCCAAATAGAATTTGGCTTCAGCCCCTTGAAGACCGTCCTGGGCCGCGGCCATTTTCACCAACTCGATGCCTTTCTTTTTATCACCGCTCGGCAGGCCGATCATAAACTTCGCCATATTTTGCACAGGGGGAAGCGACCCCATGTGATAGTTGTACAGGCCGGCCTCAAGAAACGCATCGGCGAAGTTCGGATCCAGGCTGAGGCACTTATCCAAGTTCTGTTTCATTTTCTTGGCGGACTTCGCCGCGGCGATCGTGTTGTCTTTACCGCCCTCCATCTGTGATTTGAGACCATAGGCGATGCCCAGCGAAAAATACGCTTGCGGATGAGTCTTGTATTTTTTTACCAAAGCCTCGGAAAGTCGTATGGCTTTTTCAACCGCGGCATTAAACTCTTTTTCGAAGGGCGGCGTGTTGGATTTCAGGACATCCATCTCATGTAGTCGGTTGAAATCGCCGTCCAGTTTTAATATCTTCCACCAAAGCGTTTCGGCGCGGCGCAGCAATCCGACCGGACTTTCCGGATATTCCTTTTCAAGTTGGCTGAAGATGGCGATAGCTTTTTCGTAATAGCCATCCAACATGAACTTCACGCCGGCCTCTAGGCGTGGGCTCATAGTGGCGTCAAGTTGAGTTAGATCGTCAGGCGCCGGACTGGCGCCGGCCGAAAGGCCTGGGAGAGCATAGATCACGAGGAGAAAAAGACAAGGAAGAAAGGCATTTCGTCTTAAGGGCATGAGGGGCTCGCTCCCGATTAGGAATAGTGTATGAGTCAGCGCTATTCACGGGCGCCGCGTCGCAATTCATAGAGAACTTGTTTGGCAATGGACTCCAGCGTTTCGAGCACGCCGCCACCCTTAACGGCGGTGGCTTCGAATACGGGTTCACCTTTAACCATAAGCCCCTTTTTCATCTCGTCCATGGAAAGGATGCCGTTCAGGTCGCGCTTATTGAGTTGCAGTACGTAAGGGATTTTCATGACATCGTATCCGCGTTCCTTAAGATTCTCGGTCAGATTATAGATGCTTTCGATATTGGCATCCATGCGGTCTTCTTGCGAATCGGCGACAAAGACAATACCGTCTACGCCACGCAGGATCAGCTTCCGACTGGCATCATAAAATACTTGACCGGGAACCGTATAGAGGTGGAAGCGCGTCTTAAACCCGCGTATGGTGCCAAAATCGATTGGCAAGAAATCAAAAAACAAGGTACGATCCGTTTCGGTGGCCAGCGAAATGAGCTTCCCTTTGGATTCGGCATTTACGAACTCATAAATATACTGCAAGTTCGTCGTCTTGCCGCCCAGTCCGGGACCATAATAAACGATTTTACAATTAATTTCTCGCGAGGCGTAGTTAATGAACGTCAAGGCTGTAGTCTCCCATCCATAAATCCTGGCTTGCTTTTAAGGGGGGGCTCATAAGTTACGGAATAGACTTTCGATATCATCATCCGTGATCTCGGCAAAGGGGGAACTGCCCAGGGCGCTGTCTATCTTACCGGCGGCGACTTCGGTTTTGGCCACGGCGCCTACCAAGACGTTCTCCAATTCGACAGAGGCTTTCTTGACTCGTAGCCTGACCAAACCCAAAGAAGAGCGATCATCAAACACAATAATAAGAATAGCCCGCCGCGCCACAACCGAAATATGAATATTGTCATGCTCGCCTTCATGGAATAGTACCGAAAACTCGCGTTCGCCTAGGAGCCTGGCCAAGCCGTCGGTGGCCGCCACGTTGCCGGCCGTCAAACAAGCCAATGAAAGAACATCCAAGTTCTTAGTGTCGCCCTGTACGGCAATTTGCTGACCATTCTTATCGATTAGAGAAACGATTTTCGCGCTGGCGTCGCCATGAAGTTTGGTTATCAGGGATTGGATTCTCTGATGTTCATCTTCGTGCAGCACCGTAAAAGAGTCACTCATGCCGATCACCCCGCCGTCGTTGTGGATAAGCTCTTTCGATTTTGCGTAGACATTATACTTGAGGATATGACTCCTTTGCAAGCCCGCCTGAAGTTCATCAATGTCATAGATTCATTATCCCAAATAAACCGCTTCTTGCAAAGACCTGATTATTAACCCCGCGGATTATCATGGCTTTTCTTACCCCCAAGTCCCGCCGGAATGGCCGCCGATAGGCGTCCGCCGCCGGCACCAGGTTCCCGTCATGCCGGTTCTCGTAGTTTTCCCTCCGTAGTTTATCATAGACACTTTCGCTAGGGAGTGTAGCCTAAATTCAACACTAAGATTCTGGAATCCTACGACGCTCCCGCCCTTAAAAGGCGACGGCGGCGCAGGTTGCTGCCGGAAGGCCCCCTATGATTCTCCTGGAATAGAAAATGCTGGGATTGGTGAGTTAATTATAGGTTAATTCGTACTTGCATTCATATGAAAAAAACGTTGCGCCAATCGGCTACAATAACGGGTGTGGGTCTGCACACGGGTTTACCAGTAACTCTGACTTTGCGACCGGCGCCTCCTCACACCGGCATTATTTTCCAACGAACCGATCTTAACCACTTTGAAATTGAAGCCACGCGCCAACATGTGGCGCGGGTGAGTTATGCCACGACGCTGATGCGTAAAGGCGTCCTCATTTCGACCGTCGAACACCTCCTCTCTGCGCTCCATGCTCTATGCGTGACCGACGTTTACGTGGAGTTGAATGCCATGGAAGTGCCGATTCTCGATGGCAGCGCGGATCCTTTTGTGCGCATGATTGACGAAGCCGGCTTGACCGAGATCGGTTCCTCATTAGAGCCCTTGCGGATTGTCAAACCCATCGAGATCCGACAAGGGAGCAAGTTCGCCGCGGTATACCCCGGAGAGCGTTTGCGCATCACCTATGAAATTGATTTCCCCCACCCGATGATTGGGAAGCAATCACTGGACATTGAAATTACCTTCAATTCTTATCGGCGTGGGATAGCCCCAGCGCGCACTTTCGGATTCTATCATGAGATTCAAGACCTCATGCAGAACGGGTTGGTCCGTGGGGGTTCCTTTGACAACGCCATTGTGCTTGATCATCAAGGGGTGATGAATCCTGATCCGGGGCTGCGCTATCCCGACGAATTTGTCCGTCACAAGATATTGGATTTGATAGGCGACTTATCTTTGGTCGGGCGTCCTATCCTTGGACACATTGTGATAAGCCGCGGTGGGCACGCCTTGCATGCCGCTTTAACATCCGCTATACATCGTGAGCACCAACCCGCTAAAATCACTCCTACGGCCGAACTACGGGCCTGCTCCTCGCCAGCTTGGTAAATCAAACTCCCTTGTAGGTTAAGCCGAATTTATAACTGGGGCCGTGCCGCCTTAGCTCAACGGCTGGAAAAAATAATAAGCATCGAAAATGGGCTACCTTCGGCCGCGTGAGCCATCCGGTAGGGTATCGGCCCAGCAATTCCCGTTGTAGCGTGTGAGGCTCTAAAATAGGGGGTATGACGAAAAAGTTTTTGCGCTTGCCTAAAGCCGCCCTCACCATCGCCTTTCTAGCTCCTGCAATTTTTGGCTGAACAATTGGCGTTCGCTCTGCT
>JACOSC010000232.1 GCA_016179055.1 Acidobacteriota bacterium | reverse complement strand
TCCTCCGCGGTAGCCAGGAAATGGCCCAGCCACCCCTTAAGACCTCTCCGGCTCGGCACCAGGTCCACAAAAGCCTGCTCAACGCCCTCGCTACTTGCTTAACCCCAAATTCTGAATCCTTATTTCCGACAGACTCCTAGGCGACCTATGTCGCTTGGGCCGCCTAAGGCCAAAGCTTCCGTTCCACAGCTCAGTTAAGGTATTCTTGAACCGAACTGCATTTGGGGTAGCGAACAGGGTGTGTATCGGACTTAAAAATAATTCGTCGCGTCACAAAGGCGAAGGAAGGGGCGAGATTATCTTCGCCCCGCCCAAGGGCTTTTTATAATTTGCGCCGCACGCTCGACTATAGCAATCCGTAGGCGACTATGCTGCCGGATGAAGTTGGAATAAACACTTTGCCATTAATGACGGTAAAGTGCAGAAGGGATCGTGTTGAGCCGGCCGTGCTACGGTATAGCTCCTCGCCGGTATCAATATTAAACGCATACAAAGTTCCAGAAGTATTAACTACCCATAGCATCCCGACCTGACCCGGGGCGCTGGTAATTATAGGAGGCAGCGAAGTCCCAGTGGAGACGCAGTATTTGACGTAGTAAGAGCTATTCCCATCGGTATCGACATCGAGCGCCAGCGCGGCAACACCATTGGAAATGCCACAAGTAGGCTGTGAACCACGCCCCGCAAGAAACATCACGGGCCCGAGGATTTCGCCTTGGTAATAGGCCGCGACCGCAAAGGACATAGAGTAAGGTTTATCGGTGAAAACTTCTCTGCCAACGCCGCCCAGTTCGTCTCTATTCAATAAGTGGCCGACACCGGCTTTCCCCATAATGAACACCATGTTGGGCGTGCTCGATCCGTCTTGTGCAGGGATGAGCAAAGGCGTGGAGGATCCGAGATCCCTATCAAAAGTATTCAGAGTTCGCCAATCCGCGGGCATGAAATAATCCGCTTCCGCCTCGGTGAAGGAGAGATCGGGAGCGAGTCGAATAACCGCGTTGCTGAAATCGACACGGCCAAGGGGCGCCGAAAAACTGTTCCCCGTCGAAGGATATATGTAGCCGAATTCATCGGCCGCAAGGCCTCCGGGCGCCCATATGCCACTACCGCGATGATTCCCGGATCCCGGTGTGCGATAGAATACCTGTGTTGCCGAAGGGTCATCCTTGTCCAATCCGACGACCCAACCGTAATAGGTTCCACAGTCACCGTAATAACCGCCAAAGCCGGCATACACACGGCCGTTAGCCAAGACTAGGGCGCCCCGCTGTGAGGTAACCCTTGAATCGATCCCTTCGCTCGGCATTGGACTTATGATCTTCGGCCACCCGTTACGGGAGGAACCGGTAGCAATATCCACGGCCGCTATTTTATAGGTGGGTCCCGAATTGGTAAGTCCAAGGGCGTATAAGGTTCCCGTAGTTATATCAATTACCGGTGTGCTGGTAACTCCGATATACGGCGAAATATTTCCACATTGTAATTGGGACCTTGTAGCCGGCGGCCCCAAGGAGATATTCATCCATAACTGTTCTCCGGTCTCGGCATCCAACCCATAAATTACATTATTCTCTGTGGCCACAAAAACCACGTTGCGGGGTTGTCCCGCGATCATGACGTCGCTCACATAGAGCGGGGCTCCGTAGACTTGACCATCTAAGGTCACCGTCCACTTTTGACCAAAAGAGCCCGGATTAACATTATCAATATTGAGAAGGGTCTCATTGGGATTCCACCCGGTCCGCGCATTATTATGCTGAACCGTTGTCATAGCGGAGGGAGATTGGGCGTAGAGCCGCCCAGAACTCGGAAAATCCAAAGTCAGAAAATACGCGCCAATCATTAGCAAGCCAAGCGCGGCGTAACGACTGGCTCCCATCATAAAATTATTCATTTTTCCTCCGAATTCTAATGTATCAAATAAAGGTTGAGTGGTTTCCTGAATTAGCTAGTGATTAGCCCAGGCCTTTATTATATTCCACCGGGGATGGATTAGCAAGAAATTTGGAAGGCGCTTTATTTTCTTGTTTTCGCCGGCGCGGTGGTTCCAGGCATTTGCCTAGCAGCACATTCCGCACTTTAGAGCAATTCCGTTTGCTTCTCATTCAAATTAACAGCCAAGCGCTGCACCAGCACGTGTGAGGCCATCTGCAAAGAGTGCCACGGGGCCTGCAACTTGCTGGAAGCGACTGAACTAAACCACTACCGGCTGAAAGCCGGTAGGTGCGCCTTATTCGACTGAAAGTCGAAAGGGTCCGACGCAAGTCGGCTGAAAGTAACACGCTGAAGAGCGTGCTCAAAGGTGTCGACTGAAACTCGCAATAGCCCCGTAGGGGCGGCATGTTTATAGCCAACAACGTCCCCGCAGATTCAAGCTCCGTTAGGAGCGGCATGGGTTAGACATGCCGCTCCTAACGGATCTCAACGGTGAGACGTTGCTATGCCTATAAACCTAGCGCCCCGCTGGGGCTAACAAATGCATACATGGCTTCGATACGTGGCAAGAATAAAACTTGCTGAACGCGGTTCCGCCTAAAGGCGAAGGTTTTAGACCGGGGGTGAGACAAATAAATTCGGTTTTGAGCCGATCCACTTCTCGCCGGGCGGTTATGTCTTCCAAAATGTTGACGGCGCCAAGCAGCCACCCGTCCGAATCGCGCATCCGAGTGGTGCGCCGACGAAAGCTCCGTAACGGGTAGTTGCTTCCGTCGAAATTTCTGGTTATCGTTCTCCTTATGAAGAATCGCGTGGCGATCTGTTTCATGATCCTCTTTATGCTGCGGCCTTTCATGACGCAGGCCCAACAGCCGAACACCACCGAAAGCCCCAATCCGTCATTATCCGCAGACGACCAGGCCCCTGCCGTTTTCAAACACTCGCTCAATCGGCGCTGGTGGATTTCCGGACAGATCAATATCATCTCGCAATGGCACCCCCACTTCCGCGCCCTGTACAGTGGCGTCAACAGCTTGAAGCCCCGGCGCGAGAGCGCCACTTCCAGCGTGCTCACCCTCTATACCGGGCTTCAGCTCACCAAGACGCTGGAGTTCCTTGTCGCTATCGAGAGTGCCGGCGGGCGCGGCCTGAGCAATGCGTCGGGACTGGCCGGCTTCACGGATCTGGATGTTGTGCGCAATCCGGACCTCGGCGCCAAACCGTACCTAGCTCGGCTCATGGTCCGCAAGATTATCCCGCTCAGTCGCCAAACCGGCGAGAGCATTCGAGGTCCTTTAGGGCTCGCCGTCGAACTACCGGGTCGGCGGTTGGAGATACGAGCGGGGAAGTTCGGCATTGTGGATTTCTTCGATGTGAATGCGGTCGGTAGCGATAGTCACCTCCAGTTCATGAATTGGACTGTGGATAACAACGGCGGCTACGACTATGCGGCCGACACACGCGGGTACACCTGGGGCCTCATCGTGGAATACCAAGATCGACGCTGGGCGTTGCGCTTTGCCGAAGCTCTGATGCCCAAAATTGCCAACGGCATTCAGTTCGATTGGAATCTACGTCGGGCGCGCGGTGAGAACATGGAACTGGAGATTCGCCACGCCTTCATTCCGAACCGGATTGGCGTCTTGCGGCTGCTCACGTATGTCAACCATGCCAATATGGGCAGCTACCGCGACAGCATTCGTGCGTTTGAAGCCCGCCAAGAGCCCGTGCCTACGATCGAAGCTCATCGCCGGCAAGCCCGCGTCAAGTATGGCTATGGAGTCAGCGTTGAGCAACCCATAACCGACCGCCTCCGTGTATTCGGTCGCTGGGGCTGGAATGAGGGGCGCCACGAGTCGTTCGCCTATACGGAGGTGAATCAATCGGTCGCCTTCGGCACGGATTGGAAAGGGGTTGGCCGGCGACGTCCGCAGGACAAGGTCGGACTGGCGTTTGCCATCAATGGCCTCTCAGGGGACCATCGTCGTTACCTGGCTCTGGGCGGGCGCGGCTTCTTGCTTGGAGATAGCGCCCTCAACTATGGGTACGAGCGCATCGTGGAGAGCTACTATACCTTACACCTCTGGCGGGGCATCTACGCCGCCGTGGGTCTCCAACACATCACGAACCCGGGCTATAACCGCGACCGCGGCCCGGTGCTGGTCCCGACGCTAAGGTGGCATATCGACTTTTAATGAAGCGATCCTACGGGGTGCAGCAAGCCATCTGGGATGGGTCTTTAGATGGATGACGGTGATTCAGACAGTTGGACAAAACATTTGCCCTATGAAATTCCAAGCACCAAATCCCAAATAAATTCCAAAATCCAATTACCAAATGCCAGGGGCGGCTACCGCCTGTGCGATCACCAAGAACTGGTTTTTGTTACTTGGTCATTGGTGCTTGGAATTTGTTTGGGATTTGGAAATTGGAATTTTCAACCCTAACCCGGACTAGCCGGAACCAAACAGGCCGGCATTTCACCACAGAGACACAGAGGCCATTGAGAAGCCAAGAAATGGATTTGAACAAGATCGCAGAACAAAAGAAAGATTGTATAACGTCCGTATCCCTCAGTGAACTCTGTGCCTCTGTGGTGAGCAGGGAGAGTCCATGTTGGAGGGGTTTCCAAATCGTCAAACGCCCGCATGAATAAAGGGCGAAACCCTATCTCCAAAAAATATTTTGCCCGTTTCAGCACAATTTCATCTTGTCAGATACTAACAAGGACCTGGGTGACTCCTACAATGCGCAACAGTTTGGACATCTGCCGTAGGCGCTGCGCCAACCCTTCCTCCCAACCCCTTCAAACGAGCGTCCCAGCCGTCGTGGGCTTGTTCCCATAGCTCCGAAGGAGCTAGCTATAATAGCTAGGGGCAGAGCGAAGCGTCGCCCCTGGTAGGTGACATCGCCGAAGATTTAAGCCCTGAAAGGGCGCGTGAACCGTATGGATGAAATACTAAGTCGAATGAAAAACGGTGCGGTCCATGTTGGTAACATAGACTTAATCCTACCTGTGCGAGTCCGTACTTGTGCAGAAAACGTTGGCAGAACTTCGGGGCCGCAACGGCTC
>JACOSC010000256.1 GCA_016179055.1 Acidobacteriota bacterium | reverse complement strand
GTGCCCTACCCAGGGGCATGAACAACTCCTTAGCAACTTCCCTGTTACTTCTTTATTCTGCGCGTCGTTAAAGCTCGCCAACAATCGTGATTGGCCGGTAACACTTGCTCTTTGAAATGTCCAATCTCCAGATCGCCCCAGAGGGGCGCCGGGACATTAGCCTGGGGCAAGCGGAGCGCCGCCCCAGGTCGGCAAGTCCCCTTGAACACCGGCACCCCGGCAGGGGTGCCGAGAGGTCATCTACTCATTTGATACTGCATTATCATCTCATCTTCAGCGCTAGGGCCTCTGGTATACCAAGCACCTCTCAGCGCCCCTGCCGGGGCGCTCGTGGTGGATGAGGCCATGAGTCCTGGGGCAGCGCTGCGCTTGCCCCAGGCTAATCTCCTTGCGCCCCTGCCGGGGCGCCTGCGACTTTATGGTTCGCCTGCTTCGCAGCATTGACGCCGGCCCGCGCCAAAATGTCCAAACTCCTGGCTCCTTAGAAACTTCCCCAGTTTCATCGTTATTCTGGGTGTCGTTACGACAAGTTGGGGGCCTCCTTAGCAACTTTCAAACGCCGTGGCCTCCCCAAAGGGTCATCAGCGAATTCCATGAGATACGTCCTACCAACCTCGCCGGTATTTTACGTAAACCATAAGCAGCATGCCGATGTATCCCAGTATAGCGTTATACTCGCGATTGCGAATGGCGCGCGCCAGTTCGAATCGTGTCGCGCCACCGGCGACTTGTCTGGGCAACCGGTCCAGTCTCGGCATCAGTAGCGGCACTTGTCGGGCATAACGCTCAAAATCCTCTTTGAAGGCGCTGCGCAATTCTTGCTCTTCCTGTTTCATCACGGGCCAGTAAATCACGAAGAAGTACACGGCAAACAATACGGGGATGGTCATCGTTCCGCCCACCACGCCAAATCCGAAGCCGATAATCAGAGAACCCAAGTAAAGCGGATTACGGGAAAAGGCATAAGGACCCGATGTGGTGAGCACGCGGCTCTTCTCGATGTGGCCGGCGGCCCAAAACCGCAGGCCGACGCCCGCCAAAGCAATCCCTCCGCCCCAAAGGATGGTTGACGGTGATGGCCGGCAGAGAAGCCAAAACGCGGCCGCCAACACGAAACCCAGCGGCACTCGTAGCGCTTGTGTCCATCGTCGATACTGTTCGTTCATGGTTTAAGCCGGGCAGCCTGATTAACAATGATCGCCATAACGGCGTCGACCTCGATATCCATGCAAGCCGTTGTTCCCAACGGACAGGTCCGCTTATAGCAGCCCAGGCACGTCAGTTCGGTACGACAAATGACTTTATCGGAAACGCCAAACGGTCCATTCCTTGCCGGTAAAGTCGGTCCGTAAAGGCCGATAATTGGAGTACCGACCGCCGCTGCAATATGAAGCGGCCCGGTGTCTCCGCCAATAAAAAAGCTCGCCCGCTTGGCCAGAGGGACCAACTGTTTAATCGTGGTTGGAAGGAAAACCGTACTTTGGCTGGGTGCTTGGCGCAGAACGCGGTACACTAGCTCACCCTCGGCCGGACCCGCCGTGACGACGGTTTTCAATCCACAATCCGTCCATAATCGGCTAGCTAATTGACCATAGCGCTCAGCCGGCCATAGTTTATTAACCCAGCCACCGCCGGGATTGATAATGGCATAGCGAGTCACGCCGAGCTTCTGCAATTGGCCCTCGACGTAGGCTTCATCTTCAGCGGTGACAGCGATGGGAAAAGTCCATTCCTCCACCGGCACGCCGAGCGACTGCACCAATGCGTTGTTTTGCGTAATGATATGCGTGTGCTGCGCCGGCCCCGGCGTTACCTTCTGCGTGTAGAGAAATTGGGCCGCGGCTTCGCGCAAGTGTGTCCCAGCAAAACCCACTCTCACCTCTGCGCCGGAGATGAAGGCCAGAGTCGCCGACTTCATCAGGCCCTGGAAGTCAATGGCCACATCGTAGCGGGCGCGGCGCAGGCCGCGCATCAAGTCTGTGCATTCATGAATTGTTGTGTACGCAAATGGACGGCGACGCCATCGTCGTGTGTCGATTTCAATCAATGCATCGACGACGGGGCAATTCTCTAGAATCGTCTTGGCGCGGGTTTCCACAACCCAGTCCAGTCGCGCCTGCGGATAGCGCCGGCGCAGCGCCGCGACCGCCGGCAACGTGTGAACGATATCGCCAATCGAGCCTAATTTTAAGATGAGTATGCGCTCCATGCCACCCTGTTAGTCCTAAATTACAAAGGCCTGAGAAGGCCGTAGCGTTGTACTATTTATGGTGTCGCCTTCAGCACGCACTATAAGAGACGCTCGTTGCCGGCTCTTTTTGCCTTTCTGACGATTTCGGCGATGGTATCCCTTGTCGAATGGCCTTTCTGGTCGCCGACAATCGCCACTCGGCCGCCAAATCCTAAGACGGTTTGACCCTCCGGTACGGTGTCGACCGTATAATCGGTCCCTTTGGCATGAATGTCCGGCTTCAGCAAAGCCAATAGGCCATCGGCAGTGATCTCATCGAAGATCGTGACGTAGTCTACGCATTGGAAGGCGCCTATAATCTCGGCGCGCTCGGACTCGTTTATTAAAGGGCGGCCGCGACCTTTCAAATGCCTGACGGCGGCGTCGCTGTTGATTCCTACCACCAAGCAATCGCCGGCGTGCTTGGCGGCCTCCAAGTAACGTATGTGTCCCACATGGATCAGGTCGAAGCACCCGTTGGCAAAAACCACCGTGCGACCGGCGGCTTGGAGCGAGCGAATTAGCGGCTGCAGCTCGGCCGCCGTCTTTAGCTTGTCACATTCGTCAAACATAATCTAAAAGTATTGCCGTTCAATAATTGTTTAGCGCCGATAGCACCCACTCGACGGCGGTCAGAAGATTTTCAGCAATGTGGTCCGGAGCGGTGGGCCATGTATGGCGGCGAGATTCGAATTCACCGCGACCGTACCCGGTAAGAATGAATATCGAACCGGCCCCGATATTATGCGCCAATTGTATGTCACCATAACGATCGCCAATGACAAAGCTGCCGGACAAATCCAGATTGAAAACTTGCGCGGCCTGGAGCGCCATCCCTGGCTTAGGTTTTCGGCACGCGCAGTCCGCGCGATAGGCCGGCACGAGAGCACACGGGTGGTGGGGACAATAATAGACCGCATCCAGGCGAGCGCCGCTGATTTCCAGCTCGGCCTGCATCTTCAAGTTGATCGCGTTGACCAAAGGCTCATCGAAGTACCCGCGCGCCACGCCCGATTGGTTGCTGACCACTATGGCTTTCATTCCGGCCTGATTTATTTTTTGAATGGCTTGGGCGGCCCAGGGGTACACCATGAGCCGACTGGGATGGTTAATATAGCCAAGCTCTTCGCAGATGGTCCCGTCGCGATCAAGGAAGACGGCCCGCCGGTTGCCCACGTTACTTTAACTCCAGTTCGGCCGCTTTACGGAACATTTCTTTTTTCATGGCGTGATTTCCCTGCTTGCTGTATATATACCCTTTTTCCTTGTAAAGACGCGCCTTGTTCCGCTTGAGACGAACCGCTTCCAGGCCCTCATCCAGAACTTCGAGAGCCAGATTATCCTTGCCCTTGTGCCGAAGTTTGTCGCAGACCATAAATATCTCCTTGGCCAGCCGGTCTTCGTATTTCTCAGGAAATTGCAGATCAATGATTTTTCTGAGCTCCGTGCGGGCTTCGTCGTATTTGCCTTCATCGATCAGGGTCATAGTGATCTCATGTTGCGACTCCGCATAAGCCAGCTTCTCTTTCCAATCGCTGCCACGCACGGGCGAGCCAAAAATAATGAAGCATATACTGATCGAGAGTCCGCTCCGCATCAGCCGGAGCATTGCACATCGGATTTTCATGGTCAGCCTCATCCGCTTATGATTTGTCAGACTTCTGCTATCCGCCATACACTCTAATCATATGGGGACCCACCGTTCTGATCGACAAGAACGAAGGAGTGGCAGATATTTTATAGTTTGAAAGGGTTTTCCATTTTATGTCGATCCTCGATAACAAATGGGTTCTCAGCGTATTCGTCCGTATTAGCGAGGTCTTGTCCCTGGTCTGCCTGCAAATGGTTCTGCTCGACCTTATCCCTTTCCATGATATAACTCTGTATGGCCTGATCTAACCGATGATTTTCTCGCTGCTGTTGGACGAAAAACGTTAGCCCCAAGGCCAATCCCAGGGAAGCGGCTGCCCCCGCCCATGCGCGCCACGAAAACCGGCCAAAGATTTCGCTGAGCCGCCGGCCGTATGGGGTCGGCTTCGCTGGGATGGTGGCCGCAACCCGATCGGTGGCCGAAGCTCGAATCTCGGCTTCAATGCGCGTCCATAAAACGGGAGACGCTTCTATCATAAAATGATCGGAAACCAACTGATCAGCCGTGGTCAGCGATTGATACTCGGCATCACAGCGCCGGCACGCGTGCAAGTGCCGGCTGACCTGCTCCTGTATAGATTCAGGCAGCTCGTTTTCGATGTGGGCCGATAAATTTTCTTGGCATTCTACGCAATCCATAACCTAACCTCGAACTACCGCGCGCCCTCGCTCTTACGGACTGGCGAACTGCCATCCGTACGGGCCACGGCAAGACCGCTCCGTTGTTTACTCGCGCCTCAAATAATTCTTGATTCTTTCTCTCACCACTAACCGTGCGCGGTGAATATCCATCTTAACCGCGCCGACGCTACGTCCGACGATTTCGGCGACCTGTTCATAGCTGAGTTTCTTGAGCGCCGAAAGCACAAATACTTCGCGTTGCTTATCGTTAAGCAGGGATAAGGCGGATTGAATGACGTGATCGAGTTCGTCGGACAGGTAGGCCGCTTCGGGGGTTTTAGATTTAGCGGCCACTCTTTCTGCCACCGGCCGTTCATCTGCCTTGGCTGGGTGATCCAAAGAGACCATGGCGACCCCGCGTGTACGGTAGGTTTGGTAGACGTTGTTCCTGGCAATCGTAAAAAGCCAGGACTGGAATTTGGCGTCTTCTTTTAGCTCGCTCATTTTCTGATAAGCTGAAACAAAAGTGTCTTGCACGATATCTTCGGCCTCGCTTTTGGATCCCACCATCCGGTAGACAAAGCTAAGAACTCGATTCACGTACTTCACGTACAATTGCTGAAGAGCGTCCAGGTCTCCCGCTTTGGCTTTTCGTACGAGTCCTAGCGTATCGACCTTGGGAGCGACTGACGCCTCCGCTTCGAAATTCTTATCGTTTGCCGTACTCACGCGTATCTTCGCCTAAAGGATGAGTTTGAGAAGAACATATAGTTTCAGCATTTTAGTCCAGTAAATTATAGCAACCTGTCGGCCGTTTTCCTAGGCAAGCGACGCATTTCTACGGTTTCGGCCGATCAAGTTATGAGAGCGCCACCGGTCCATGCTGGTCGATTTTCGTCGCCTTTGCTAACATATATATGGACGGGCACTGTAGGGGTACTTACTATGAACAAAAGGGACCAGCGGTATTTGCTCACACTTCTATGTATATGTTTCTGCACGAGCGCTTTATCTATCGCCTTTGGCTATCGCGCCCAGCCGACGCCATCCACCGACGTTGCCATTACCGGACAAATCCTGGACAATACCGGCAAGAATCCAATCGCCGGCGCTACCGTTTATCATAATTCCAAGCACACTCGAACGGGGGCCGACGGAAGATTCAGCCTGACCCCGATCAGCGCCACTTTACCTGTACACGTTAAGGCGCCGGGTTACCGGAGAGCCGCGGTCGCCATTCCGAACGGCTCCAATAAAATTGAAATCCGGTTAACGCCATTTCAAGCCAAAGGATTATATCTGACCCACTTCGGCGTGGGCGATAAAGGGATTCGTAACCGCGCCCTCAGCCTGCTCAAGGAAACGGAGATGAACGCATTGGTCATCGACGTTAAGGGGGACCGCGGGTATATTAGCTTTAAGAGTGAAGTTCCCATGGCGGCCGAAGCCGGCGCGTTGAATTTGATCACCTTGCATAATATCGCAGGCTTCCTCGAAGATTTGAAAAAGCAAAATATTTATACCATCGCGCGCATAGTGGTATTTAAGGATAATATCTTGGCCAATCACGAGCCGCGTTGGGCTATCACCGATTCTCGAACTAAAAAGCCTTGGATGGATAATGAGCATCTGGCCTGGGTTGACCCCTTCCGTGAAGAGATATGGAAATACAATATTGACTTGGCCAAGGAGGCCGCCAAGATCGGCTTCGACGAAATTCAATTTGATTACATACGTTTTCCTACGGATGGCAAAGTCGGCAACGCGGTTTACGCCAAGCCAAACAATATGGAGAATCGTCTGAAGGCCATCAACGGCTTTCTGGCGCTGACCTACAAAGAACTCTTGCCATACAATGTGTACTTTTCCATTGATATATTTGGATATGTGTGTTGGAATACCAACGACACCTCGATCGGTCAAAGGCTCGAAGATGTGGCTCAGTATGCTGATTACCTATCGCCGATGGTTTATCCGTCCGCCTACCACTTAGGGATCCCCCACTACCGTAATCCCGTAGCCAATCCGCAAGAGATTGTCTATTACAGCTTGATGAAGTCGGCGGAGCGGCTCAAGCCGCTCAAACTTCCGATAAGGGTTCGGCCCTGGTTACAAAGTTTTCGTGACTATGCTTTCGACAAGCGTCTCTATACGGCTACGGAGATCAAGGCGCAAATCTCCGGGGCGACTAACGCCGGCGCCTGTGGCTGGCTCTTATGGGATCCGCGAAACTCTTACACCTACGTTAAAGAGGCGCTTAAGCCGCCTCAGCCAAAGCCGGCATCCGGCAGCGGGCTCGGCAAATAGGCCTAACCAGTTGCCGCCACCGCTCGGCGCCGCGTGCTTTTGGCAAAGAATGTGGAGGCGGCTCATTACAGGCTAAACGGGTGTGATTCCGGTACGATGTAAGCTCCGTAGGAGTCCCCCAGCTTGGCCTAACGACACGCAGAATAAGGATGAAACTGGGGAAGTTTCTACGAAGCCTGGAGTTTGGACATTTTGGCGCGGGCCGGCGCCAATCCTGCGAAGCAGGCGAACCATAAAGTCGCACGCGCCCCGGCAGGGGCGCAAGGAGAT